>CAZMAE010000106.1:0-6528 GCA_964564205.1 uncultured Odoribacter sp.
GCGGTAGTTTCAGCGGTACAAGTATTCTATCAGTACAACATCTATAGTTATCCAATAAATGGATGATCCTTTTACGGCGGCTTCTTTGAAACATGACTCATGGGGTGATATTCTCATCAATTCAATGTGGTTATAATTCAAACGTTGTATCCTAAATAATGAACTGGCTCTATAACTTAAAACTCCTTGAAAAAGATTCCCCCCTAAGGACATCGATACACACTATTTGTGGTGCAGGTATTAATTCCAATAAAATATTATGGGATGCACTAGTGTCTTTTAAAATATGTTAATCGATTTCAAATTCCAAAGAGAGCTGCCTGTCATCTTGGTCTCCCTCCTCCTGCTTGAAAGGTCGAAAGAGTTCTTGAATGCTGTCAGTGGTAAGCACGGACTTGCCAAGAATACGCATGACCTCGATGACAGGTCTACCAATTTTGAGGTCGTGTTCAATGATTGCAATGAGACAGTATGTGATGATTGCAACGTGTATCTGTATTCTGACTGCATTCTCGGATTCTCCCCAAAATCGTTTGACTTGAAGATGTTGCTTAATCCACTTGAAGAATATCTCGACTTGCCATCTGTACCTATACAAGAGCGCGATATCCTTGGCTGCAAGATAAAAGTTGTTAGTGTAGTAAGTAAACGTTCTTTGAAGATCGGGTGCATAGTAGACGATTCTTCGGATGGCGATCGGGTAGTTCTCTTTGTTCCTCTTGCCGGTGAAACGAACGGTTTGGTCTCGCAACACATTGTCTTCTCCTTCAAGCCAATCTTCTCCTGCTTCAATGGAATAGTCAGGTCTGAACTTCTCCCGTATAATGAAGAAAGCTCCCGATTGTTCAATGGAGAAGAGCCTGGCAAGGTCAAAGTAGCCTCTGTCAAACACATAGCAGGCAAGTGGCTCATACGTAAGCCAATCCATAGAGTTGACATCATGGACTTTTGCATTGGTGATTCTATAGAACACAGGTATCTCGGTAACGATATCAATTTGAGTATGGATTCTGATTCCGGACTTTGTGGTTCTGAATTCAGCCCATTTGAATACCGACATGCAAAGGTCAATGGTCGTGGAATCCACAGCATAGAACCTGCCATGCAACTCGAACTCTTTCGTGATACGTTTCGACTGAGCAGTTGCCACCATGTAGAAGGCAAACTCCTCGAAGATGTGGTGGTCTCTGAGAAGGTTAGCCTTAGACAGCAACTGTCTGTTGATAGGCTTATGCCCGAAACCGAGGTGTTTAGATTTCTTGGCATGTGCAATTGTAATATCTGTCAGTTCCCGAAGCGTATCACAACTCGTAAGTTGGCCAAAGATAAGAACCAGCAAGTGGTTCCAATGAGACATCGACCAGCCTTTGGTCCTGTCGTCGTACTTGGCGAGTATGCGCCTGAATTGTCTCTGCGGAAGAAACTGGGTTATCTGTGCAAAAACGAACTTCCCTATATGCATATCTGCTTCGATTTAGAATCAGATGCAAAGGTAGACTTTTCAAAACCCGGACATCGTTTGGCAGATGTAAACATTTGTGCATAAGAGAGATATTTAAAATCTTAATTGATTTTAAGAGACACCAGTGAGTTCTCTTTTATTTTCAATTTGTATAGAGGCGTTCCTTCCCAATCGAATACATGTATCTCGACTGGCTTTTTTATTCTTTGCCATTCCGATATTTTTTGTTCGGTATAGAGTGCATATATTTTTTCGTTTGTGCATTTTAGGGCACAATAGTATATATTGTAATCATGTTCTTCTAAATACTTCTCTGATAGCCATGTTGTTGTTCCTGATGTGGTTATGCTGAAATTACGGTTTTCTTTTAAATCCAAGATATTGATTTGGTTGAATGATAACATACCCATGGCAATCTTTGAAAGATCAGGTTTTATCTGATCTGCTGAGGCAATTTGATTGTAACGGCTGAAATTGATATTTTGGTAGAGAGGATATGTCCGGATAGGACGTGCATTTGTATCGTGTAAAATGAATGAAAATTCTTTCTTTTCTGGTATGTATGTTTTGGATATATAATTACTGTCTGTTAAAAAGGTTGGAAAACTGCGATATGGAAGCTTTGAGATGCGCGTAACATATAATGAATCGTGCTTTAAAGATTGTGTAAGGTTCAATGCATACAGGCTTCCTTTGTTTGTATCACTGAAATATATCTCTGTACCGTTTGTGTCTGTGATATGTTGACCTTGAAAAGTGAAATCTAAAAATTCTTGTGGTCCACGCCCTTTCGGAAGAAGTTCTTTTAGTTTCTTAAAGGATTGTTTTCCATATATACTGATATATTTGTCTACCCCCCGTTGATGAACGATGATAAGGCTGTCGACTAAATAAAAAGCTAGAATACCTTCTGCTGTTATCTCCAGCTTTTTACCGGTAATTTGATTTGTTGTAGGAAATTCCCCCGTCTGTCTGATGCCGTATTGAAAGATATTCTTTGGCGTACAGGCAGTGAAGCATGCAATAATAATTAGTATGTAATATTTCTCTATCATATCATTATTTCTTCTTCTGTTGTCAATCCATGTAATTTGATTCTTTGATTTGAGTCAAATCATATATATAAGTATTGTAGTTTTCTTTTCGGGGATTCATGGCATATAAGCGATTATTTTGTTGATCTATACAGATGAATGTCGCGAAGGGGATGATGTATTTGCCGACAGCTTCACCTTGCCAGGAAAATACTAAAATTTCCGAATCAGGATTGTTGAGTCGGCCATTGGGATTATAAAGAGCATACACAAAATTCGTATCGCAACAAATGTTGTTGAAGTATTCATCGTCTCTTTGTTTTATGGTCGTTTGACGAGGAAATATGACTTCGGGATAAAAAATGGTTTTATACCTTCCGTGCTCATTAAAAAAATCTATTTGCGGGAAATTGAAAAATGCGCTGGCAATATATGACCGGGTGGGGTGCTTTGTCGATACCACTTGCGAAATCTCGTGTACATTGGCACGATCGGAGAAGGGTAAAGCTGTCGGAATGATTTCTTTTTTCTTTTCGATAAGATTTAGCAAAGTATGCTTGCAATCCTGCTGGTCTTCTGTTGCTAAAAGTAAATGGTCTTTTAAAAGGTACATGGCCCTGTAATCACTATTCCTGAAAGATGCTAAATCGTACTCTTCCTCGATATATAAACTGTCCTGTGTGATCGTTTGGGTCAGATTTATTTTGAAGAACCTGTTTAACGCTCTTTCCAATATCCATATTTTTGTTTCTTTATTTTCTGTTTGGTATTGAGCAAAGTATGCCGGAGCTATAAATTCTCCTGCTCCTCGTCCGACTTTAAAAATGTTTTTCAACTTGCGACAATTATTTTTGCTATAGACTGAAAAATGATAATCAGTACGATGTGAAGCACATAAAATGAAATCCCCCGCATCATATAAACCTGTAATTCCTAATTCTTCATCGAAAACCTGAATACTGTCGCCTTTTAATTTTTGTGTTATGGGAAAATCTTCAATAATGACTGAATTTTGCGGCATCGTATGGCAGCCAGCTAAAGCTAAAAGAAATATGTAAAGAATATTTTTCATGATGCCTGTTTTTATTGGAAGTGTGTGCCCTTTTTTCCGGTTTAACTTTCATTATCATTTCAAAAATATGGGATTATTTTCAGAAATTGCAGGATTTAATCTTCTATTTTCTACCATGCCAGTATGGTATTGTCGTTCCCCTTCCGCTTTACGGGGAGTTATCATTTGTTCAGGCTCTGTATGTTTTGTCTGTATTTTTTATGGATAGACAATCCGGATTTGCTAAATATAACAGTGATGGTCTTACAATCAATGCTATACGTATCACGGAGGTTAAACTATAGTTGGGCGGTGGCGTAAAACCGGGAAAAGCATTTTTGCTTATCGCAAATTGCTTTTGGGATTTTAGTATGAACCTTTTAAATTGACTCGTATGTTTTATCATGTAAAAGAATTGCAGTTTAATGCACGTGTATCTAAGCCGGATCCACGGTTTGCACGGCTGTTGCTGGAACAGTTCGGCGGCGGTAACGGGGAGCTTAAAGCTTCTATGCAGTATTTTGTTCAGGCATTTTGTTGCAGGAATCCTTATCCGGACAAGTATGATATGCTGATGGACATTGCTTCGGAGGAATTGGGGCATCTGGAAATTGTGGGCGCAACCTTGCAAATGTTGCTGACAGGCATAAACGGAGAGCTGAAGGATGCTGCTGATAATGCCGAAGTCATGAAAATGTTGGGCGGTAAGCCTTCTAAAGAAAATTTCATTCAGCAGGCGTTGATGAACCCCCATTTTCTGGTGCTTTCGGGTGGAGGTCCCATGTTGACCGATAGCAACGGCAATCCCTGGACGGCAACTTATGTAAATGCCGACGGGGATCTGACCGTGGATTTACGGTCGAATATCGCAGCTGAATCCCGGGCAAAAATTGTTTATGAATACCTGCTTAAGTTTACGGACGACCCCTGTGTAAAGGAAACGCTGACTTTCCTGATGACCCGGGAAGTGGCTCATTTCCAACAATTCGAAGCAGCATTGGCAACCATTCAGCCGAATTTCCCTCCCGGTGTTTTACAAAGCGATCCCCGCTATAGTAATCTTTATTACGACACTTCGGAAAAAGAAGAGGCCCGTGGGCCGTGGAATGAAGGCCGAAGTACGCAGCTGCAGGAAGAATGGCAATATATACAGAATCCTCAGGAGCACGTGGAATCTACGGATGGCTTGACGAACATCGAACCGAGGGGTACTGAAAGAACCCTGGAATCGGTCAGAAAAGCCGATAAGGAATTAAGCAGACAAAGAAGCGGGGAGGTCAATGCCGCAACTCCTGCTTCTGATTTGCAATGGAGTGATTATCCGGATTCTTCCCGCGATTCTTTTAAAAGCGAGGGTGCTGAAAAGACATGATTCCTGTCGTTTTTCCGGAATTATGTCTTTTTAGGAAAGATTCCGGGTTCGTCGGTTAGATTTGCAGGACTTAGGATCCTTTTGTGTTTAATGATTAGAACGGGCCGGTTATATGCTTCCGGGGCAGAATGACCGGCTCTGTTGTTGCCCCGGTCGGGCGCATACATACAATCCCACCTGCCCCTCAATCTCCATACGCGGATAAAGCTGCCGCCGGTCCGTACCGTTGAGATCGTGATAACTCGACAGACAGAATTAAGACAAAGCATCGATTTCTTCCGGACTGAGTCCTGTAAAATCAGCTATCATATCCGTATCCATTCCTGTCATTTTCATCTTCCGGGCGATTTCCTGTTTTTCTTCGATCCGTCCTTTCGCCATTCCTTGGGCCATCCCTTGGGCCATTCCTTGGGCCATCCCTTCCGCTTTTCCTTCCGCTTTTCCCTCAGCTCTTCCTTCCGCCATTCCTTCCGCCATTCCTTCCGCCATTCCTTCCGCTCTTCCTTCCGCTCTTCCTTCCGCTCTTCCTTCTGCTCTTCCTTCTGCTCTTCCTGCTCTTTTCGAACTTTCCCGTATTGTTCTTTCCACCCAGACTCCGTCCCAGAAATCTTCATAGCCCAGAAGTTGTGCCGGAGTGAATGCGGATTCTTCCAGAATAGAGACGGCTTTCCGGATTTCCGGATTTTCCAGTAATTCCGGCGGAATTTCTTTGGTTCTTTCGTCGATTTCTGTCAGATAGCGAAGCCATAAGACCTGCATTTTCTTTTCGCTGTAGGTCTGCGGTACGAATTTGGGCAGTTCTACGAATACCAGTTCCAGTCCCTCGATCACCCGGTCGGAGTTCTCCACGTGAACCATTTGATAATGGTGGTAGAACCCTTCCAGATCCGGTTCGAAAACTTCATTGATCAGATTCAGCGAATATACCGGTTGGAGAAGATGAAAATGATAACCGGCATCCAACTGCCGGACATAGGCTTTCGAGGCATTGAACAGGACGCGCCGCTTGAATTCCGGGGACCAGATCATTTGCATTTCGACCAAAAACTGCCGTCCCAGCGTATCTTTACATCGGACATCGACGATACTGTTTTTGCGCAACGGATTCTCCGGCACCATTTCGGCAGTGAGGTATTCGATGCCGGTGATTTCCTGCCCGGGTGCCAAGGGCAACAATGCGTTGAGCAGGCTTGTCACTAAATCGGGATGCTCTCCGAACACCCGTTTGAAGGTTAAATCGGCTCTGGGGCTTAAATATCTCATGACATCTTATTTAGGAGTAAAACTTATTACGGCTCTGCCGAAACAGAATGGGTACAACAAATATACGAATAAGCCGAGTGCAAAAGCAAATTTATTTGATTTTGCCGAGCGTAAGTATGTAAAACAAAGTCAAATATACGGAAAATTATTTTATTTCCAAAATCGGACGGAACTGATTCCGGGGCAACCGCATCAAAATCGTAACCAGCTGATAGCCAGATGTGCCTGTTTTTGCAATCGTTCAGTAATCTTCCGGCATGTCTGGACCGGTATTTTTCAGGTATTTTTCAGGTATTTTTCAGGTGTATTTCAGGTGTATTCCCGGTGTTCTCCCGGATTATCGCCG
>CAZMAE010000107.1:0-1691 GCA_964564205.1 uncultured Odoribacter sp.
CTTTTGGCCTTAAGCGCAACACCCCGAGAAGATGCCAGCATCTTACCATTACGTTGCGCACCGGAAAAACAAGCATCTAATAATACTAATGTATATTCTGATGGACATTTTGATAACGTCGCATACAGATCACTGACTTTATAACCTGTTGTGACATCACTCCCAGAACCATCCGATGGCAACAAATAGGCAGAATAAGATCTTTCGTCAGGTACGCCGTGACCTGCATAATAGAATATAAATTTTGCCTCGCCATTATAGGCAGTAGCGACTTTTTGTATCCATTGAATTTCTATACGTATATCGTTTAAGGTTGCATCATTTACATGATGGATATTACTTTGTGGAATTCCTAAAGTCTTATGGCAATATTCCTTAAATATATCCCCGTCTGACAACGCATACTCAACTTTTGATTCCCTGCGATAGTTTTCATTGGAAATAATAACCGCAAATGTATTCTCATTGGTGTGAGCGGTTGTCGGAATGTTAGTGTTTACATCTGAATTGAAAGACGGTGTTGCTTCTGTCTTATTATTTTGGTTAACATTGTTCTGGTCAACATTATTACTATGGTTGTCGATGTGTAAATCAGCAACGTTTGTATTTGAAGGTGCTGCGACACCAGCTCCTGTGCATTCATTTAGGCTCCATTTGTAGTTGTTGTATGAGTTATTATCAAATGAACTTAAAGAGGTCCCTTTCTCACGTGATTTCCACTGTCTAACAATATTGTCCTTATATTCAGACGAGCATTCTTCATTAAAATTTCCATTTTTCACTGAAATTGATTTAGTTTTCAAAGAAGCTGGAGTATTAATCATCTTGATATTCTTGAATCTTTCAAAATCTTTAAAATTAATTGTTTCTATTGTGTTTGGCAGTATAATCTTCTCAACTGCTAATTCAAGATTTTCTGATGTGTTAGTGCGTTCAGGGTCTGTAAAACATTCTCCCCAGCGTATTATTCCCGTAATTGTATAGTTAATACCTTCGTAAACAATAATAGCTGGCAGGTTGTTTATCTCTTTTGACTCCAAGATTCCGTCTTTTAGAGATATTCCGATAACATATGCAAGGTTGTTTAAATATTTCGAATTAAAATTAAAACATGCGAGACGTGCTACATAACTATCTGTTTCATAGAAAGTAAGTATGGGCTCCAATCCTGATTCATGATTAACTTCCGAAGTTGCTGATGCGCTATAATTTAATAAGAAACAGCAACTTAATAATATTATTACTTTAACTACTGATTTCATAACCATTTTTGTAAAATAAAGTAACTATTAAGAGAATCTGTTATTCCAATGTAACAACCTTATACTTATTTCGCAGGCGTGTGCTTGTAGGGGAAGACGATTGCAAAGGCCACACCGACCACCAGGGCGTATGCGGCGAAGATAAGCCACGCCGCGGTCCAGTTGCCGAGCAGATAGCCGTTCTGCCATTGACAGAAGTGGTTGACGACAGCGCCGGCGGCAAGCGTGCCGACCGTGGCGCCGATGCCGTTGGTCATCAGCATAAAGAGGCCCTGGGCTGCCCCCTGGATGGATTTGTCGGTCTCCTGTTCGACGAACAGAGCGCCCGAGACGTTAAAGAAGTCGAACGCCACGCCGTAGACGATCATCGAGAGGATGAAGAGCCACAGACCGCCGCCCGGGTTGCCGATGCCGAAGAATCCGAAGCGC
>CAZMAE010000108.1:0-2202 GCA_964564205.1 uncultured Odoribacter sp.
TCATCATCGAAATAGGAAAGATTCCAATAAGAAGTGTAATGGCATACATCTCACTCTCCCCCGAGGAAGCTAATAACTTGAACTGAAAAAAGTTGATACTTTTGAGAGCCCAACCTGAAAAGAGCCAATGAAAGAAAAAAACAGATGGGAATCGGTCCTAAAAACCGATCCGGAGACCAATGAACAATATTGGTCCCGATAACGGGTGACAGTGTACAAAGCGGAAGAGCACGACAAGATCCATGCAGTATTAGACATCCTTAAGGACAGTACGACAGCGGAGGAAGTCCGGAAGAAGTATGGGATTACGTCAATCAACAGCGTATATACGTGGATTGGAAAGTAGGTGAGTCAGGAAAAATCGCTATCTTTGTCGCCGAAAAAGACAACAGGTATGCAGGTCTTGAAGTTTATTACCATTGGTTTACTGCTATTTTTGACGTGTGCTTGCGGCGGGGAGAAAAAACAAGGGGAGTTCCGTTATTTCCGGAATTATCAGCGCACGTTTAACGATATGAACGGCCGTCATCTGAAGGCAGCCCGGCAGTGGGGAATTCAGCCGATACATACGGATGAGGATTTTCAGCGGCAAAAGGGAAAATTGACTGAGATTCGTTCGTGCCGTCATTATGAAGTGGATCCTCTGACCCATTCCATTCCTTATCTGGTTCCCCGGGCCGAAGATTTGCTGGAGACCATCGGGCGGAATTTCAGGGATTCGCTGGACAGTAAGGGGCTGTCCGATGGCAAGATTATCGTTACGAGTGTGTTGAGGACTTCCGGTACGGTAAAGCTTTTGCGGAAGAAGAATATAAATGCCAGTGCCAATTCGGCTCATGTTTATGGTACGACGTTTGATGTGGCTTACGCCCGTTACAAAGGGGCGGACAAAGAAGAAACCGATAAACTGAAGTCCGTGTTGGCAGAGGTGTTGCAGGACCTGCGGAAGCAAAAGAAATGCTATGTGCGTTATGAATTTAAACAGGGATGCTTTCACATTACAGTTCGGTAATCTGAAAAATTGTACTACCTTTGCGTCCTGATGTCAGGAAGAGCGGAGACGCTTTACTTTTACTTTATATTTATTACTTGATTTTTGTATGGGTT
This sequence comes from uncultured Odoribacter sp., assembly GCA_964564205.1. GTDB lineage: Bacteria > Bacteroidota > Bacteroidia > Bacteroidales > Marinifilaceae > Odoribacter. The sequence goes on from CAZMAE010000108.1 coordinate 1,108, forward strand.
TACAATGTGGAATAGTCGGACTTCCGAATGTCGGAAAGTCTACTTTGTTTAATTGTTTGAGCAATGCCAAGGCGCAGTCGGCCAATTTCCCTTTTTGTACGATAGAGCCGAATGTGGGAGTGATTACGGTTCCCGATGAGCGTTTGAATAAGTTGGCGGAGTTGGTGCAGCCCCAGCAGGTGGTGCCGGCAGTCGTGGAAATTGTGGATATCGCCGGTTTGGTGAAGGGGGCCAGTAAAGGAGAAGGTTTAGGGAACAAGTTTCTGTCCAATATCCGGGAGACGAACGCTATCATCCATGTGCTTCGTTGTTTTGACGACGATAATATCGTGCATGTCGATGGAAGTGTCGATCCGGTACGGGATAAAGAGATCATCGATACGGAATTGCAATTGAAGGATCTGGAGACGGTGGAGGGACGTTTGCTGAAGGAGGAGAAAAAGGCGATGTCCGGAGGCGATGCCCATGCCAAAAAACTGACCGAGGTATTGCATCTTTATAAGGCTGCTTTGGAGAAGGGCTTGTCGGCCAGGACGGTGGTGCTGGACGAACAGCAGCAGGAAGCGGCCAGGGATTTGCAGCTGTTGACGGCCAAGCCGGTGCTTTATGTCTGCAATGTGGATGAAAATTCTGTTGTTAAAGGAAACAGATATGTGGAAATGGTTCGGGAAGCCGTTAAAAATGAAAACGCCGAGGTGTTGGTGATCGGAGCGGCTATTGAAGCGGATATCGCCGAGCTGGAGACTTATGAAGAGAAGCAGATGTTTCTGGAGGATCTGGGATTGGAGGAGGCCGGCGTGAATAAACTGATCCGTACGGCTTATCGGCTGTTGAATTTGCAGACCTATTTTACGGCCGGGCCCAAGGAAGTGCGTGCCTGGACTTTCCGCAAAGGGATGAAGGCTCCGCAGACCGCCGGGATCATTCACAGTGATTTTGAGAAAGGATTTATCCGTGCTGAGGTGATTAAATATGAAGATTTTGTCCATTACGGCTCGGAGGCCAAGTGTAAGGAAGCCGGAAAGATGTCGGTGGAGGGAAAGGATTATGTCGTACAGGATGGAGATATGATGAATTTCCGGTTTAACGTGTAGC
>CAZMAE010000109.1:0-3736 GCA_964564205.1 uncultured Odoribacter sp.
AGGGCGCAGACGCGGAAACAGTAAGTGGTGGCGGCCGCGAGTTTATAGACGGCCACCGAGCACGATGTCAGGCTCTTGCCCGACTGCACGACCTGCGTTTTGCTTTCGTCGCGCAGCTCCCACTCGTAAGCGGTCGCCCCGTCGGCTTTCGACCAGCAGAAGGTCAGCGAATTGGTCGTCGGCTGCACCGTCTGATCGAGGTGCACATCCTGCGGCGGGTTCGGTATTGCCGGAGCCTCTGTATCGCCGTCCGACGAACAGGCCGCAAAGAGCGACAGCACAAGCGACAGCACGCACACGGGCACGCACGGTCGGAATTTTCTTACAGAAAATAATGGCATATTCATAATAGATATTTAAGTTGGTTTCAGGTCGTCATTCTGCACAAACAGGCATAAAATCAGTGCAAAAATACAAATAAGTGAGCGCAAAAACAAATTCATTTGTTTTGTCGAGCGGGGGGCTATGCTACAATTTGATTTACGACAGAGTTTATTCCCGATAAGTTTTTTGCATCATAAAACGTTATTAGCATTTTAGAGTCCGATGTGTTGATGGCATAAATATCAGGTACTTTTATTTTTTTGATGTACTGACTTTGCCATCGCGGGTAACCCCCATTCATATTGTTGGCAAGTCGCGATAATTGAGACACGACGAAATCAGACATTAAAAAAGCACTCAATATCTTGAGATTATCAATATCGCCTCCGGTGATATAATATAAATTATGATGAGGGTAAAAATAACCTGCATCGATCATAATTTGATTATTGGCAGAGATGTCAGGCAATAATATTTTGGGTTGAGACAAAAGGGGCTTATATACCTTATCAATAGTTCGATACCAACAAGATGGATTTTTCCGGGATATATGCCTGCTTTGCAACCTTTCTTTGTGAAGTTCCATATATGCATATGCTTTAGGATACATCGAAAGATCTATGATATTACCGTCCTCATCAAAAGGATTGAATAGATAATTGCCGCCCCATTTGAGATCATTATTTCTAATATCTTTTGAAGTGAGAATCGGAAGCAACAATTCTTCTTCTACTGAATCAATCAAATGCTTCCCTATAAAGATTTTATCGGCACCTGTAGCAACACCGATACCTATTTTGAAACCGAGGTCTTCAATAGAGGTCAACTTAAGATGGCTTGAAACGACATTAAACGTATCGCTCCAATCTCCATTATGAGGCATAATATGTTCTCCATCGAATTCGTGAGGCAGTATTAACGAATTTCGACTCTCGATATCAATATATTTGAAAGAATTTCCTGCCGGTTTATTGGAAATAAGGCTTATCGCAGGATATGCAATTACTTCTTCTTGGAAAGGATTGACATTTTCCAAGTTTACAATTACCTGAAGGTCAAAAGATGAAGATATCATATTCCGCAGGTTGTAACCATATTGGTTTTTTAACCATCGATTGGAACAAATAAAACAATGCTTCCCGTTCGGTCTTAAAAGACTCAATGACTTTTCAAAGAATGGAATATATAAATCGGCCCGATGTTTAAAAGTAAAAAACAGATGGCGATATATCTCTTTTTTGCACTCCGGAATTTGCTCTTGGCGTACATATGGAGGATTGCCGATTATTAAATCGGCTTTCTTTACATCGGCCAACAGGAAATCTTCGTGTCTGAATATATTCTCGCCCAATTCTATTGTTGCGTTAAGCGTATGTATTTTATAGATACATTTTTCAATCTTTTCTTTGTCGATATCAAAGCAAACCAAACAACGCTTTATTGCTTCGTTTAAACTAAACTTGTATTTTTCGGCAGATTGAGATAATCGAGAAATAATCTCCAAAACAAACTCGCCTTCTCCACAAGAAGGTTCTATAACGGTAATAGAGGATAAATCACGATCGGAAGTATATTCTGACAAATCCAGCATATACTTCACTATGTCCGGTGATGTAAACACATCTCCGTGTTTTTTACCATTTGATCTATTTCCGTACATCCTGTTTAAATTCGTAAGCTACGCCCTGTAGATAACCTGCAAATGCAGCCAAAAATGTATTTATTGAAATATCCTCCGATGCGTTTCCATATGTATTAGAGTCAGATGTCCAGAGTAAAGCAACAGATGTGTAATATCGTTCCAAAATTAATTTTTTGCACAGAATGGAGTATCTGTCAAGATATGATGTATTTTTGAATTCATTCAATACCCCGAAATGGGGTTCGGCAACTTTGACTATCGATGTTGATTTTGCACAACGCTCAACAGTCATCAAGTACCCAACCCACGGCGCATTCTGATTTGGAAATACATTCTCTCTAAATGCAGTCCAAAGATCAACGGCCGAGCCTAATGCTTCTTCTGTTCTGTTGTTGAAATTATTTCCAAACGAACCTACTTGAGACTTGAACTCAATAACAGCTATTAATTTATTGGCAGGAGAAATGATTAAAAAGTCCCAATCTTTTGTCGGTCTGAAATATCCCGGTAATTGGTTGCTACGAGTATAAATGCATTCTTGAGGAATGCCTGAATCCAATGCAACTTTTGTAAGAAGGGCGACAAAACCATCCATTTGTTTACCTCCAGTTACAGCCCCGCGATTACCAGCATCCTGAACCTCCCGATTAATTTGATCATTCAATTGCTTATTTCTTGTATTCCAGAAATATGCAATCGCATTTCGAATTAAATCGGCATAATTCTCTATTTTGAAAGACATATCTATCCAATATATTTATTGACGTTACAAATATACGGATAAGCAAGCGCAAAAGCAAATAAATCTGTTTTTGCCAAGCGGAAGTATTTTCGGCGAAGTCTAAGAAGCTGTTTAAATTTGTGAGCGAATTTTTATTATTGCAGATTTTCGAGTCGGTTTTGACATTCGAAGAGGGAGCGTAGCCGTAGCTACGTAACCGATAAGAAGGACAAAAATGGTCGAAAAGATGCTGTAAGAAAAAAGTGATCATAAATTTAAACAGTTTCTAAGATAGACAAACTTTGCGATACCGCCAATATTTTCCGCCCCGAATCGCCGGGGAATCCGATTAGTTCCGACTTTCCCGTACATCCGGTGCGGACAAAGCGGAAATGCACGGCCATCCGACCCGCGTTCATCCGTTTATACACGCCGCTCGTTGATTTCTTCCTCTGTAAACATCGTGTTTTTTACTCCGGAAAGATTATCTTTTCGCCGAAGTTGACTATCTTTGTGCATAAAACCACGCATAAACACCTATTGTTATGTATCAACAGACCATTACGCGCGATCATCGCACGGCTATAATCCTTGTTATCAATCAGTCGGAGTGTATGGCCGCGCGCCCGTCGGACGAAGACCGCTCGATAGCACAGACCGCCTCGCAGGCAGTGGACGAATTGCTCTACGAACTGATCGAGCGGGCACGGCGGAGCGACGGACTGCACGACTATTACGATATAGCGGTGCTCGGCTATTCGGGTCAGGGCGTGCGTTCACTGCTCTCGGAGCAAGGGTTTACGAATGTCGGAGAACTTGACCGACACCCTTGCTGCGTCACCTCGCGCGTCGATTATGTGCCACTTTCGGACGGGCGGGTCATCCGCCGGCAATACACCCTGCCCACACGCATCCACCCGCGGGCCGAGGGTCAGGGATCGGCTGTCGAGGCGCTGGCGGCTGCACAGACGCTGCTCGACGACTGGTGCGCGCAACCGCAGCACGCCGATTCGTTCCCGCCCGTGGTGATCCACATCACCGGCGAGAGC
>CAZMAE010000110.1:0-7757 GCA_964564205.1 uncultured Odoribacter sp.
GATGATGTGGTGAATTGCAAAATGAGTGTAGGACCATAATCTTGTTATTATATACAGAGTAAGGTCTAATATTGTAAACTAATTTACCGGAGGCTTACACTTGATTAATTAGCGCAGATGTTGTATTTCAGTCGCTGCACAGACGACATTTCCATGCCGACCTCACACCGCTTTCAGGCAGTCAGGGTAGCCGTTGCCTCCTCACACAAGAGGACATCACCCCCGGCAACGGTCAATCTCCGGCGCAATCCTCGCCGCCCACCGCTCCCTGCCGTTCTACCCTGCGCGGTTCCGTAGGGGTATAAAACAACCCGAGGCTGAATTCTAAGCCTCGTGGTCGAATCAGTAATTATCCGGGAAGAGTTCGAAATATCCTTTTGGATGCAGGCAGGAAGGACATACTCCGGGAGGAGTCTTACCCACATGCACATATCCGCATTTCCGGCAATACCATCGGACTTCCGTTGGACGTGAGAACACCAGATTCTCACGGATATTCTGTAATAGCTTCAGATAACGCTTTTCGTGCATTTTTTCCACTTCCGACACATAGTTAAAAGTGGCTGCGATTTTCTTAAATCCCTCCTCCTCCGCAATCTTTCCGAAAGCAGGATATAAATTGAAAGCCTCGTCGTGTTCTCCGTCAGCGGCTTCAATCAGATTATGGGTTGTATCGAGCAACGCCCCGGCAGGATAGGTCGCCGTAATTTCCAGCGCTCCTCCTTCCAGGTAGCTGAAGAACCGTTTGGCATGCATTTCTTCCTGCAATGCCGTTTCGCAAAATATGCCCGCAATCTGCTCGTAACCGTCTCTTTTGGCGATCTCGGCAAAAAAAGTATAACGGTTCTTTGCCTGTGACTCTCCGGCAAATGCCTTAAGTAAACTTTTTTCCGTCTCCGTACCTTTAATCATTTTATCCATATTATTAAAATTTAGAATAAGTAATTAAAACTTGTACGGTCTGTGTCAAACAAAAGTTTAAGCATTCCCCGAGCAAAAACCGTCTCCGCACATCGGACGGTCGGGATATTCACGCTCAAAAAAGAAATGGTCCTGATCAAAAGCCGGTTGCAAATCGCTGAACCAGGTGGCATCCGGATGATAAGCCGCAAAAAAGGGAATGTCCGCCCATTCCGGATTGCGGCCCTGAATAAACCGCAGGACAAACACCTTCTCCCCTTTCACTTCGGTCACCCCCAAGACCTGTATTTTCCCGGCTTCATTACTCATGCTCGGTCCCCTGACCGTCCGGCAAATGCCGCTGACCTGGCTGTAAGCTTTGCAGAAGATCTCCCAGCATCGCCCTAAAGGAATCTCAAAATAATGCTTGGCCCCGGTATCACGGACAACAAACATGTAATAGGGAATGCAATTCAGATCGACCTGTTTGCGCCACATTTCCGCCCACACATCCGGATCGTCGTTGATATGTCTCAGCAAAGGTGACTGAGTGCGGATCTGCGCACCGGTGTTGCGGATCCGCCGGATCGCTTCCTGTACTGCCGGGGTCGACAACTCCACCGGATGATTGAAATGCGCCTGGAATGCCAGATTTTTCCCCGCTCCCGTCACCCGTTCGAACAACCGTAAAATATCATCTGCATCCGGATCCGACAAATAGCGGTAAGGCCAATACGCCAAGGATTTCGTACCAATCCGGATGGTATGGATATGCCGGAGTTCAGATTGAAGCAAAGGCTCGATGTAAGCAGCCAGTAAACCGGCATTCATCGTCATCGGATCGCCTCCGGTAAACAAAATGTCCGTCACTTTAGGATGATGCCGAAGATATTCCACCAATAGCTCCGTTTCCTGCATGGCAAACTTCAATTCACTCATTCCGGTAAATTGCGGCCAACGGAAACAAAAAGTGCAGTAAGCATGACAAGTCTGCCCCTGGGCTGGAAAAAACAACACCGTTTCCCGGTATTTGTGCTGGATGCCTTTCAAACGGATATCCCCTAGCACAGGCACATTGTGTTCCTGCCCCGCAGGATTCGGATTTAAGGCCAATCGGACCTGCCTGACCGCTTCCTTCAGTTCGTCCGGTCCGGCCCGTTTCTCCAATAATTTACCGACTAAAGCATAGTGTTGCTGCGACAACATCTCCCGTCGGGGAAAGTTCAAAGTAAAGATAGGATCCGAATCCGTCTTGCCCCAATCAATCAACTCTTCGACCACATAATTATTAGTCTTGAAAGGAAAAATCCTCCCCACCACTTCTATAGCCTGCAATTCCTCCCCCGACAAGCAGGAAATTTGGGGAATATGGCGATAATTTCCTAATCCATAGGTCCGATAATTTTTTTTCATACTGTTCTGTTTATAATGTTAGACAATCATTCCTGTATTTGCAAAGGAACCGGCCAATCACCCCTCATCGAAGATAAAAGCACCATACGCATATCAACTTCTAAGTCACACACACCGCCAAGCTCCCCATTCATCCGACACTCCGGTAAGACCACTTTAAGCGAAAGCATTACAATGTACAAAAATTTATCGGAACGACCCACATTTCATGGAATAAACCCACCTAAAAAAAATTACTTATGCTTTACAACATCCTGATATTCATAAAAAGGAGGCCTATTTTCAGCCTCCTTCCATCAGAATAACATAAATACAATGCTTATCTCATGATTTGCATAAACACCGGATCCCCCTTATAAGGATAAAAAGAAATGTCAGTGGCTGCCTGATTTTTCAAATCGGGTTGCATGTCAATCGCTTTAGCCAAGGCAACAGTCATCTCTTTGGTGTTTTTTGTTCTTGCTGCAGCAACAGCCAGCAAATAGTAATCTGCCGCATTGTTCATTTTGATTTTACGGAAAGTTTCCAGAGCGGCCTTATTATCATTATTCATCAATTGAGTATAAGCCAAATTGATATTCGGCATCTCCTTCAAATAAGGAATGGCTTTGGCATATTCGCCGTTCTGCATCAATATCAATCCCATGTTGTAGCGGGCTTCCTTACGTAATTTAGCCTTATTGAAATATTGTGCCGCTTCGGTTTTATGTCCCATTTGAGCATGGATGACTCCCAAATTGTTATTCACCGTAGCATCCTGGTGCAGGACAATTGCCGACTCCAGCAATTTCTGCGCTTTTTTATATTCTTTGTTTTCAATAGCTACCACAGCCAGATCGTTCAGCAATTGCCAGTTGGTCTGGCTCGTCACAGCCGGCGTTTTCTCATTCAGCTGAGGGACAAAATAAGTCAGCTGCACATCTTCCTGCACAGTAGTGGGAACAGTATAGAATACGAAAAAGTCAGCACGGCGCAAAACAGGCAGGATCGCATTTTTCAACTCGGGAACCTTAGCGATATAGGAATCCAATACACGGTTACGGGCAGAGGCATTGGGCGCATTCTTCAGATCGAATACGATCTGCTTTTTGTTGCTGATATCGGAGTCTTCTATCAACATATACAATCCCGGCCAGTTTTCACTTACCGTTTGCTGAACCACAAATTTAGGATTTCTGGACATCGGGGTATTCGCCAGTTTCAGGTCTTTCTCAAAAAAATTTCGTGCAGCACGGAAGCGATTGTTGGCCAACGTTTTATTCAAACGCTCCGTTCCTTCCGGCGAATTGGATACATAGATATACATATTGGTGATCGTTGCATTCCTGTTGGCCAACACTTTATCCATAGCCTTGACGGCCTGAGTCATCACAGCGGAATGTTGTTCGGCAGAGGTTATCGTTGAACTTCCCAGAGGAAACATCACATAGCCGCTCACGATCCCTACCTGGTCTGCCGGTACATTCTGCACAAAAGTTTCAGTCATCGCCGGAACATAGTCTACACCATTCATGGTGAAAACAGGTTGCTGCCATACTTTGATTCCATTTTTATTTAGTATAACCGGACTCAACATAAACGACTTACGTCCGCGGATCGCTTCAATATCAGCCCACAGGACTCCGTTTTCCATACCCGGCTTATAATTGAAGGTGAATTTCTGGGTAAATTGCGCACCGTTCTTGTAGCTGACTATAGGATAGTTTGCCTCCCTGACTTTTTCTCCCTGCAAGAACATTGGCTTCAGATTTGCCATCTGAGAACCATACTGTATTTTCGGAGTGACTTTCAGAATCATTTTCTTATCGAATTGTTTGGGAGAGAATTTAATTGTATAATCAAAATTAACCATCCCGTTTACCGCTTCGAGTTGCTCCGGGTTCACTTTCCCTACGACAGCCGTTTCAATCACATCCTTCTGCAATTTCTTCATCGAATTACATCCGGCCATAAAAAACGACAAAAACAGTAAAGCGATACCTGCCATAAATAATGTACGTTTCATACCTTTTGTTTTTAGTTTAACTTATTGGTTCAGTCATTTTTCTATTACCTACCTCTTTTAACGCAAAGTACAGCTGAAAGTTTCTGACAAAGCGAAAATAAAGGGAAAGACCTTTCAGTACGCGGCCGCGCCAGTCTCACCGCAATGATTTCAATCGGCTTCGCCGCCACAAACCGGACTTCGACCGGCATTCGCTATTTTTTTCATCGAATATTCCTCGTATATTTGCACACATCAAAAGACAGGAGTCATGACAGATAACGATCAGGTAAAACCTATTTATATCGAACAACTTTTTAAAAGTAAAAATCCGAAATTGGCCCGGATGATACCTGGATTTGTTTACTCTTTCCTGAAACGCACCATCCATCAGGACGATATCAATGACTTTATCCGACGGTATGGCGACCGTAAAGGACTGGCTTTTTCCGATGCGATTCTGGAATACCTGAATGTTTCTTTCCGGGTTGTCGGCCCCAAAAATCTTCCTTCTCCTCAGGGACGCTATATCTTTGTTTCCAACCATCCACTGGGTGGCCCTGACGGTATCATCCTGATCTCCTTTCTGGGCAAACACTACCCGCATTTAAAATTTCCGGTCAACGACCTGCTCCTTAACCTGAAAAATCTGAACAACATTTTCCTGCCTGTGAACAAACACGGCGCTCAAAGTAAAGAAGCTGTCCTGGCTATAGAGAATGCCTATGCATCTGACAACCAGATCATCATGTTTCCCGCAGGATTAGTAAGCCGCAAACAAGCAGGAACAATCGAAGACCTTGAATGGCAGAAAAGCTTTGTCAGCAAAGCCATTCAATATCAAAGGGACATCGTACCCATTTATATCGACGGCCGGAATTCCGATTTCTTTTACAATCTGGCCAACTTCAGAAAAAAAATCCGTCTGAAAGCCAATCTGGAAATGCTTTATCTGCCCGACGAAACGTTTAAACAACGTCATAAAACCTTTACCCTTTACATCGGCTGTCCCATATCCTGGAAAAGCCTGAACCGTAGTAAAAAGCCCAAAGAATGGGCACAGGAAATCAAAAAAACGGTTTACGCACTGAAACCATAGGCAAACGGAAGCTTCTGCTAAAACCGGGAATACAGAAACCATATTCCTCCCAGTAGTTCCGGCCATGATTTCACGCTAAAAAGCATCTTCAATCATACAGCTTTCTTCTCATTTCTTTGGAATTCATAACAGCCCGATCTTATTGATAACAATATTTATTCATTATCAACTAGCCATGGATTCGCTCGGAAAAACCGGACAGGGAGAAAAACGTATAAATAAGCGTAAACATTTTATTAACCGATAAATCAATGAATTATGGAAACCAACACACACTGCGAAGGGAAAATGCCCCAAAAAATTGAAAACTGTACTTCCAAAGTGCCGTCCTGTTGCTATTTAACGGCTGCCATGGCAGTTATGGGTACATCGCTGATTCTGAAATGCTGCAAGAAAAACCACGCCGCTTTGTTTGTCGGACAATGGGCAGCTCCTTTCCTGCTCATGGGACTTTACAACAAATTCGTAAAAACCTGCAGACACGAACAGGCTAATCCAACAACCGAAAAATCTGAACAAGCATAAACCGGCTGGGATCACAATTTGCAATTCAAGGATATTACCGGAAGTTTCCGTAACACCTGAATTGCAAATCGTATCAAGCATATCTCTTTCATCTCCTTCCCCATCTTTATCATAAACCTAAATCTTAAGCAAAAGCATTATCGTTGGCTTCGCTCTATATACTTCTGCTCGGCAAAATCAAATAAATTTGCTTTTGCTCTCGACTTATTCGTATATTTGTCTGCCTTGGATAAAGGGGCCAGGCAATTGCTGATATCGGAATTGCCTTTGTGCCGGGCGGGATTTTCTCGTTGTTCACCGCGGGTCCCGCAAGAAAGACAGTCATCAATTGAAAGGCTATCAGAAAAGAATAGTCGAAGAATGTTTAGCTGAATATCGGAAGAAACAAGAACATGGCAGAGAAGATAAATAAAACCAATGCAGCCCGTTTGTTGGATAAAGCAAAGATAGCTTATACGCTAGTGCCTTACGATGTGGATGAAAATGATCTGGCGGCTACGCATGTCGCTCAACAATTGGGAGAGAATATAGAACAGGTTTTCAAGACTTTAGTGTTAAAGGGGGACAAAACGGGTATTTTCATATGTGTAATTCCGGGCAATGGGGAAGTAAACCTGAAACTGGCAGCCAAGGCTTCCGGAAATAAGAGTGCGGAACTGATCCATATGAAGGAATTATTGCCTGTAACAGGTTATATCCGGGGCGGTTGCTCGCCCATCGGAATGAAAAAGCTTTTTCCGACTTACTTTCACTCCAGTTGCCGGGACTTCGACGTGATATATGTCAGTGCAGGAGTCCGGGGCTTACAGATCAAAATAGCGCCCGGGGATCTGGTCGGATTTACAGGAGCGCAAGTGATAGATTTATTGTAATGGAGATGGAAAATTTTGCAGCTGTATTGATCCGTTGGTACTCTGAAAACAAACGTCAGCTTCCCTGGCGCGAAACCAACGATCCTTACCGGATTTGGATATCGGAAATCATTTTGCAACAGACCCGGGTAGCCCAGGGGCTCGAATATTTCAACCGTTTTACGGAGCGTTTCCCGGACGTCACCTCCTTGGCGATTGCGGGGGAAGATGAGGTCATGAAATACTGGCAGGGTTTGGGCTATTATAGTCGGGCTCGTAACCTGCATGCCGCTGCCAAGGAAATCATGGACCGTTATCACGGGGAATTTCCCCGTGAATATGAGGAAGTGCTGACCTTAAAAGGCATCGGGGAATATACGGCAGCGGCCGTCTGTTCTTTTGCCTGGCAGCAACCTTATGCTGTGGTGGACGGGAATGTTTATCGTGTGTTGGGACGGGTTTTCGGCATAGACACTCCTATTGACAGCGGAGCGGGAAAGAAGGAATTCGCGGAATTGGCGGCAGCCCTGCTGGATCGTCGTCGTCCGGATGTGTACAATCAGGCAATAATGGATTTCGGGGCAGTCCAGTGTACACCTAAAGCACCCGATTGCCCATCTTGTCCTTTTCGCGAGTGCTGTGTGGCTTTTGCTACCGGAAAGGTCAGATTGCTGCCTGTCAAAGAAGGCAAAACCCAGGTGAAATCCCGTTATTTCAATTACCTGCACATTGCCTGCCAGGGAAAAACCTTACTAAAACGGCGCGATGCGAAGGATATTTGGCGCAATCTTTATGAGTATCCTTTGATTGAAACTGTTTCACCTGTCGATTTTTCCGTTTTGGAAAAGTCGGAAGAGTATCGCAATTTGATGGAGGGTGTTAAGGAAATACAGGTGAAGCGCATAGTGGAAATGCCGGGACATGTCTTGTCGCACCGCGTTATCTATGCCCGTTTTTATCAAATTGAAGTCAGCAATTTTTCCGT
>CAZMAE010000111.1:0-12207 GCA_964564205.1 uncultured Odoribacter sp.
GGCAACGAGCGGATAGCCTTATGCAGATCGAGTACATTCAGCCGCGGCACCCCATCCTCGTCGATATAGCCTCCTACGCCCTTCACATGCTGATCTCCCCCCGAACAAAAAGCCTTATCGCCGGCACCCGTCAACACCACCACGCCGATGTCGTTCCGTTCACGGCAAATCGTCATGGCATCCAACATCTCTTTGTTGGTCTGCGGCCGGAAAGCATTATACACCCGGGGACGATTGATCGTGATCTTCGCAATCCCCTCAAAGAAATCAAACTTGATATCTTCGTATTCCTTTATGGCTGTCCATTGTCTCATAATCATATATTTTATAAAAACTTATTTCTATTCCATCCGTCCAGGCAGGGCCTCCGGAAGAAGCTATCACGTCCCGTCAATCAACCTTTCAGCCTTTCAAAATAGTTTCTCAAAACGACGGCATTCATTTTCCGGGGAGTTTCTACCGCCAAAATTGCCGGCCGCTCAAGACTGCTGAAAAAAACAGGCAATATGCTTTCCAATTGCGCAGCATCGGAAGCATGGAAATACCGGAAATGGTGAAGCAAAGCAAACCCCTTTACATCCACGTCGTTAACGGTTTCGAAGCATTCTTCCAACTCCTCCAACTCCGATGAACCCGGTAAAAAGCGGAAAATTCCACCACCACCGTTTTTTATGACGATCATTTTGAAACGAGGAGGGATGTATTTATTCCACAGCGCATTGGAATCGTACAGAAAACTCATGTCCCCGGTGATAAAAAGAGTTATCCCTTCGTTCAGAACCGCAGCCCCGACAGCAGTAGAAGCCGAACCGTCGATTCCGCTGGTTCCCCGGTTACAATCCACACGCGAAACCTGAGGACATTCGAACAACTGAGCATAACGGACAGGAGTGCTATTCGACAATTGCAAAGCCGTACCCGCAGGAATGGCAGGACATATCATCGAAAAAACCTTCCAATCACACCAGGTCACCGTACGGGCAAAAGCATCGTGTCGGGCAGCGGCAATCTCCTTTTGCAAACACCAGCGACGGGCATACCCTGAAGACAGCGAAGTCAGCTTCCCGGTCAGAGCCTTAAAGAAACCGGCAGGTTGCAAGTCTATCTGGGTGGTCAACACCCGAAAAGTATCGGCAGGATGATCGCCCCGGCCGACAGACCAATGCCAGACCGGCTTATGCCGTCTCAAAAAAGCCTTCACCTGCCTGGAGATCAAAGCCCCCCCAAATGTAATCAGCAAATCCGGAGCAAATTTTTCCTTATCCTTTTCGTCAATCGTAGCCAACACCCTGTCGATCGTCCCGATATGGCGCCCGGAATTCAGGTTGGCCGGTGTTTCAGTCAGAACAACGACTTGTTCCAGAGCAGCCCATTCGTGCAAACAGGCTTTCAGCTCCCCGTCGGGCACCTGAAAGCCGGCAACGATCATCACTTTCGGGCAACTGTTCAGCCGGGCAGCCAGCTCATCTGCGACCTCCGGATCCAGCGTCTGAACAGCCCCTACAAGGCCCACATTACGGACAGACTCTTCCGGATACACCCGCTCACCGTAAAGGGGTTCGCGCAAAGGCACATTGATATGCACAGGTCCCCGGCGTCCCCGTAAAGCACAATTCACCGCATCGTTGACCAAACGGTTAGCATACCACCGTTCTTCCTCATCCCTCAACTCCCCCGGCAATTGCCAGGAAGCTTTGACGATATTGGCAAACAATCCGTTTTGCCGGATCGTCTGACAGTCTTCCTGATCGATCCATTCCACCGGCCGGTCAGCCGTCACCACAATCAAAGGCAACCGCTGATAATAAGCTTCTGCAATTGCCGGACCGTAATTCAAGGCTGCCGTTCCCGACGTACAGGCCAAGGCAACCGGTTCACCCGACTGCTGAGACATGCCAAGGGCAAAAAAAGCAGCACTCCGCTCATCCAGCACAACAAAATGTTCCAGCCGCTTCTCACGCGCAAAAGCCATCAGCAAAGGAGCATTCCGGGATCCCGGAGAAAGGACCACCCGCTTAATGCCTTTCTTCACCAAAATCTCTGTCAATATCCTGACACCTTCCTTATCTGAAGTTTTCTCCTGCATACCGTCTTTATATTTTTTAACCGGACAGTCCGGCCAAAGTTTCCCGTTTGATCTCCGTCATCCGAAAGCACCGGACCAAAAACAGATACAAAATTAAAAAGATAAAACCGCATTCCGATTGCCAAAGACTACAATATATCCAACAGAGTATGCGATTTTAATTCTGTCTCTTCCCACTCCCTCCGGGGATCCGAAAGCGCGGTTATTCCTCCTCCGGCATACAGGCAAACGGAGTGCGGAAACACTTCCATGCACCTTAGATTCACAAACCAATGAAAGTCATCTCCACTCGCAACAGGCCCCAGGTATCCCGCATAATATCTGCGACTGCCCCCTTCCGTCTCTTCAATCATTCTGACCGCTTCGCCGACAGGAAAACCACCGACAGCAGGAGTAGGATGCATAGCCCGGCGGATCCGGTCCACCAACGCCGGGGAGAGTTGCCGGGTGCAGGTAAAGGAGGTGCACAAATGCTCGACATTACCAGCCTGTTTCGTAAAGGGACCGCTCATATTCCACTCTCCCTTGTCCCTGAGTATATCCGAAATATAACGGCTCACAATTTGTTGTTCCTCGGATTCTTTATCTCCCCAAGGCGCCGTTTCTCCCGAGGGACGCGTACCGGCCAAAGCCATCGTCTCCGTACGACGGTGACACCGGCGCAAAAATACCTCAGGCGTGGCTCCCATCCAGGTCATCACTCCCGGAACCGAAACCAGAAATACAAAGGCATCCGGATATTTTTGCACCAACCTCTCGAACCACAAAGGAGCAAGGTCGTATCCCTCGGCCTTCACCACAATATTCCGCGACAGAACCATCTTCTGTACCGTCCCCCGGCGGAGGACATCAAGCATACTCCTGATCCGGCGGCCATACTCCTCAGGCTTCGTCCCCTGCCCGGCGACCGGAGCGGTACACCTCTTCGCAGAAGCACTTTGTAAGATTTCCTGCAACCGGACCTCCTCCGTTCCGTTGACACAGGCCAGCTCACGACGGATAAACAACGAAGGACATTCCATGTCTTCGCGGAAGGGAACCACGACAAATCCTTCGGTTCCGTAAACAGCTTCCATGCTATCAAAAGATTTCACCTCTCCCGATAGCTGTGCCCCCCAGAAAATATCATTCTCTCCGGGTAGACGGTAAGAATAAAACGGAATATTTTTCGCCAGACACAACTGCTGGGCCTCTGCAATTTTCATCTCATCCGGATTTACATCCGACAAAATTAATGAAAAGCAAACACAGGTCAATAAAAAAGAAATTATCGCGACGTTTTAAAACATTCGTCTCATTTTCACGTATCTACAGCCATTATAAAAGACATGATTTTTCAAAATGACAAAAAATAATAATAATCTTTTAAACTTTTAACCAAAATTCAAACTATGGCAACAAAATCAAGAAACACAGGTATAGCGGCAAAGATCAGCGTGATGACCCTGGCCATTATGAACGTTGCAGCAGTAGTCAGTCTCCGGGGGCTGCCCGCAGAAGCTGAGTACGGTCTGAGTTCCGCTTTCTACTACCTGTTTGCAGCAATTGTTTTCCTGATCCCCACCTCCCTGGTAGCAGCAGAATTGGCCTCGATGTTTTCCGACAAGGAAGGCGGCGTATTTCGCTGGGTCGGCGAAGCCTACGGAAAACGCTACGGCTTTCTGGCTATTTTCCTGCAATGGATCGAAAGTACCATCTGGTACCCGACGGTATTGACCTTCGGCGCAGTCTCCATCGCCTACATCGGACTGAACGACGTCCGCGATGCAGCCCTGGCATCCAATAAAATGTTCACCCTCATCACGATACTGGTGATCTACTGGGCAGCCACCTTCATTTCCCTGAAAGGACTCGGCTGGGTGAGTAAAATATCCAAAATCGGTGCAACGGTAGGCACCATCATCCCGGCCGGACTGCTGATTCTTTTCGGAATCATCTACTTAGCCACCGGAGGACACAACAACATGGACATGACTCAGGGATTTTTCCCGGACCTCTCGAATTTCAACAATTTAGTACTGGCCTCGAGCATATTCCTGTTTTATGCCGGCATGGAAATGTCGGGTATTCACGTCATGGACGTCAAGGAACCAGCCAGTAAGAACTATCCGAAAGCCATCTTCATCGGCGCCATTTTCATCGTCGTCATCTTCGTTCTCGGCACTTTTGCCCTCGGCCTGGTCATACCCGCCCGGGAAATCAACCTGACTCAAAGCCTGTTGGTCGGTTTCGACAACTACCTGAAATATCTCCGCATACACTGGGCAAGTCCCGTCATCGCCATCGCTTTGATGTTCGGAGTATTGGCCGGAGTACTCACTTGGGTGGCCGGTCCATCAAAAGGTATTTTTACCGTAGGAAAGGCAGGCTACCTTCCCCCCTTCTTCCAGAAAACCAACAAAATCGGCGTGCAGAAAAACATCCTGCTTGTACAGGGCTGCATCGTTACCCTGCTGGCATTATTATTTGTAGTCATGCCCTCTGTACAGTCTTTCTATCAAATGCTTTCTCAGCTGACCGTCCTGCTGTATCTGATTATGTACATGCTGATGTTTACGGCAGCCATCACCTTAAGGTATAAAATGCCCCGGGCTTCCCGTCCTTTCGCCATCGGACGTAACGGCAACGGGATGATCTGGTTTGTTGCCGGAATCGGCTTTCTGGGAGCATTGCTGGCGTTTGTCCTGAGTTTTATACCTCCTTCGCAAATCAACACCGGAAGCAACACGGTATGGTTCACGGTACTTATCCTCGGCTGCATCATTTTTGTAGCCATCCCGCTGGCCATTTACGCCTTACGCCGCCCGTCCTGGAAAGATCCGAACGCCGCCATCCAACCCTTCCATTGGGAAGTAAACAACATGGCTGCCTCTACAGCCACCCCGAATCCCCAAAACAGCACCAGGACAAACATAAATCCCGGCAGGAGTGCCATCCACGGCGTATCTCCGATCCTAGGAACCACAGGAACTCCAAACAACACGGCTTCCGATTCCAAAACCGGGACGAAGGCCGGACCGACAGCATCGCCGGGAACACGGCAGTCCTCTGCTCCTGACAACCGTATACCACCTGCCCCGGGAAAGAAAAAAGACAAACCGAGTGATCATTAATTTTATCATCGCAGGGAAAGTGCCGGCATCGCCCGGACACTTTCTCCCCTCACGGCAAAAAACAAAATACTTATGAAAAAAACAATCCAATTCACCGACCTGGAAAACATCGTAAAAGAAGCACATGAAAAGATTAAAAACCTGGAAGGCGGAAAAAATGCAGACTATATTCCCTTTTTGGCAAAGATAGATCCCCATCTGTTCGGCATCGCCGTCTGCCTTCCGGACGGAAAGATCATCGAAGCCGGAGATACGAAGTATGTTTTTGGCATCGAATCCATTTCGAAAGTACATACCGCCGTACTCATCCTGAAACAATACGGAGCTGAAGCCGTACTGAAACAAATCGGAGCAGACGCCACCGGTCTGCCCTTCAACTCCATACTGGCCATCCTGATGGAAAACGATCATCCCAGCACCCCCTTGGTCAATGCCGGAGCTATCAGTGCCGACAGCATGGTAAAGCCCACAGGCCATGCCGAAGAGAAATGGAAAGCCATTGCAGAAAACCTAACCGATCTCTGCGGAAGCGAACTGCAACTGCTGGACGAATTGTATAAATCCGAATCGGAAACCAACTACAACAACAGGGCCATCAGCTGGCTGCTGAAAAGCTACGGCCGGATTTACGACGATCCTGCCATGTCCCTCGATTTATACACCCGCCACTGCTCCATGGGCGTAACTACCACTCAATTGGCCATTGCCGGATGTACCATCGCCAACCGCGGCAAGAACCCTGTAACCGGAAAACAGGTATTCGACGAATCCCTGATGCCCAATATCGTTTCGCTGGTGACATCTGTCGGATTTTACGAGCATACCGGCGACTGGATCTACACCAGCGGTATTCCGGCCAAGACAGGAGTAGGCGGCGGAGTGATGGGCATGCTGCCCGGCGTTTTCGGCATAGCCGCATTTGCTCCTCCCTTGGACGAAGCCGGCAACTCCGTAAAAGCCCAGGC
Organism: uncultured Odoribacter sp.; assembly: GCA_964564205.1. Lineage (GTDB taxonomy): Bacteria > Bacteroidota > Bacteroidia > Bacteroidales > Marinifilaceae > Odoribacter. The sequence goes on from CAZMAE010000111.1 coordinate 6,165, forward strand.
CGCCATCCAATATATCGCCCGCCGGATCGGCGTCAACGTATTCAGCGGCGACAGCGTTGAAATCATCAAATAATAACTTTAGATTACGGTTTATGATTTGCAGCCAAACCAAACAGCCTTGCCGCCGTAAATCATAAATCGTAAACCATACATTTATCAATATGGCACAAAACGATAATTCTCTGATAAAATTCCTGAATATTCTGGTTCTGCTCAGCAGCATGGCAATTCTGGTCGTTATTTCCATCGAACTCCTTTCGTCTGCCGCCTTTCCGTCGGAACGTTTTATTCTCGATTTTCACCTGATTGTCTGTTCTTTCTTCTTAGCCGACTTTTTCGTCCGCTGGTATTACAGCCATGAAAGCTGGTATTTTCTGTGCCGCAACATTTTCCTGCTGTTAGTAGCCATTCCTTATCTGAATATCGTTCATGCCACTCATGCCCAATTTACCCATACCACCTGGGTCTTATTGCGGTTAATCCCGATAGCCCGGGGAATCTACGGTGTTTCCATGATCGTCAGCTGGATGACCCGCAGCAAAATGACAAATCTTTTCACCACCTATCTGGTGATTCTTTTCACCACCATTTACTTTTGCAGCATCATGTTCTATTTCGTTGAACACGGCCCCAATCCGATGGTCAAAGACTATTGGGATGCCTTCAACTGGTCCCTGATGAACGTTACCACCGTCGGTTCCAACATCTTCGGGGTCACCAAACTAGGCCAATCACTTGCTGTCGTATTAGCCGGCTCCGGGATGATTTTCTTCCCGATTTTCACTGCCTGGGTGACGACAAAATTTCAGAACAAACGAAAAGAAGCAGAAAACCAGACACTCAGTTAGCCTCCCTGTGTTCAGCTACTGTTCAAATGTTTGTTGTTCATTGATCTAATTATCACAACAAGATAAAAGTGTTACCTTTGCACTCCGTAAACGAATAAGATCGGCAGCCCAGGCAGGGAATGCGTCTGCCATCAGTCTCAAAGCGGTACAAAGAAAATAATAGAATAGTTATGTTCAGAGAAATGCGCCGTAAACGGCAATTATTATCAGAAGAAGAAAGCATTTCGGTTTTGAAAAAAATGACCTCCGGTGTGCTGGCCCTTTCCGGAGATGAGGGCTATCCTTATGCTGTTCCCCTCAGTTATGTCTATCACGAAGGGAAAATCTATTTTCACAGCGCCCTGAACGGCCATAAAATAGATGCAATCCGCCGAAACGATAAAGCGTCGTTTTGTGTCATCGGACAAGACCACATCGTGCCGGAAGAATACACCACCTATTTCAGGAGTGTGATTGTTTTCGGACGGGTAAACATCATCGAAGATAGCGTCCTAAAGCGCCAGGCGATCGAATGGCTGGCAGCGAAATATGCTCCCGGCTCAAACGATGGAGGCAAGGAAGAGATTGACAAAGAATTCAACCGTCTGTGTATGATAGAATTAAATATCGAACATCTCTCCGGGAAAGAATCGGTCGAGTTGGTAAGGGCAAAAATAAAATGAATAAGAAGAAGGTCATCCTCATAAAGCGTTATGAATCACCCTGCGGTCCCTTGCTGCTCGGATCGTTTGATGAAAAACTGTGCCTGTGCGACTGGCAGGTGGAGAAACACCACGCCCCTGTATGCAGACGCCTGAAACGGCTGCTGGACGCCGAATTCGAAGAGAATACATCGGAAGTCACCGAAAAAGCCGCGAGGCAACTCGGCGAGTTTTTTGACAGAAAACGCAGGAGATTCGACATACCCCTCCTCTTCGTGGGCACAGACTTCCAGAAAACAGTGTGGAACGAACTGCTGAAAATCCCTTTCGGCCAGACGGTTTCCTACGGCGAAATGGCCCGGCGCATCGGCAAGCCACGGGCTGTCCGCGCAGTAGCCAATGCCAACGGAGCAAATCCGATGTCGATCTTCGTGCCCTGTCACCGTGTCATTGGCAGCGACCATTCGCTCACAGGATACGGCGGAGGACTCGCAACCAAACAGCGGCTACTGGAATTGGAAGGTGTTTTATAAGCGTTCCGTTGTTGTCTTGCCAGCCCCGTCTCTGCAAATGACGATGCAAATTCAAAAACACCGCCCCAGCCAGTTTTCCAGCATGATTTAACAAATCAAAATTCAGAGTTATGCCGTTTTACAAGAAAGCGTACAACGCTCTGTAAACGAAAGGGCCGCAGTGTATAGCCCAAAAATCATTAAAAAAAATGTTATACCATTAAATTTTTTACTACTTTTGAAACGCCAAAGCGATGTTTGTTAAATCATTTCAATCATTAAATATTTAAGAGTTACTCAAAACAAGGTAGACATGGAAGGATACGAAAGAAAAGAAGGTCTGGAAGACCGGGAAGAGATTTATTCCAAAGCAGTGAGAGCAGGGAAAAGAACCTATTTTTTCGACGTGAAAGCAACCCGTAACAACGACTATTATCTGACAATTACAGAAAGTAAAAAAAGATTCGATAATGATGGAGCCCAGAATTTTGAAAAGCACAAAATTTTTCTCTACAAGGAAGACTTTGAAAAATTCGCCGAAGGATTGGATGAAGTGGTTGCCTATATCAAAAAGGCATTGAGCGGACAGCTTCCTGCCCAGGAATATTCTGCTGCACACAAAGGCGATTTCGATGTGGATTTCGATCAAATCTAAACAGATCACAATACCTAAAAAACGTAACGGCATGTCCCGTTACGTTTTTTTTGTTCCTCTCATTTTCCAGTCAAATCCCGGATAACCACCGAAGCCATAAAACACCCGAAAAGAGGAGGCATATAAGATATGGTCCCTACATTCGATTTCTTATTCTGGCTTTCCGTCAATACTATTGCCTGAGGATCGGTAAATTCCGATGAAAATACAACCTTCACCCCCTCATAGACCCCCAATTTGTGCAGTCTCTTTCTCAACATCCGGGCCAGATTGCAATTATAGCTTTGGGAAATGTCCGCCACCTGAATTTTAGATGGGTCCATTTTTCCGCCCGACCCCATAGAACTCACAATCGGCAAGCCCAATTGCAGACTATGGTAAATTAAAAAAATTTTAGGAGCCAGCGTATCGATAGCATCCAGAATATAATCATACTTTGCCGACTGCAAAACCTCCACCATCCGGTCATCGCGGATAAAATCGGCGATCACGTGCAGTTTTATTTCCGGGTTGATATTCCGGAAACGTTCTGCCATCACTGCGGCCTTCGATCTTCCCAAATTGCAATCCAAGGCCGGCAATTGTCGGTTTTTATTGGTCAGTTCCACCACATCCCCATCGATAATGGTCATCTCACCGACCCCAGCCCGGCACAATTGTTCGGCGGCATAGGCCCCCACTCCTCCCAGTCCGGCAACCAGCACATGGGCTTGTTTCAGCTTATCCAAACGTTCCTTTCCCAGCAACAACTCCGTTCTGCTCTGCCATTCGCTCATTTCATCCGTTTAATCCATAAATACACAAACATCCGCCACAGCGGCCGTTCAGACCCGGAATAATCTTTCAAAATTTGACCGGACGATTTGTTGCAAATCGCCCACATCCATTTTTCTACGCTCGGCCACCACCCGATAAATATCGGCAATCGCATAATTCGAATTATCGGTTTCGATAAAAAGACGGTCTTCGGGAATTTCAGGAAGCAGGCTGGCGATATGCGACTCCGGACGCATAACATGCCGCCCGGCAGAAATGTAAAAACCATGCCTCAGCAAATCCTGCAAAATTTCCCGCCGGTTGTTAAAACCATGCATAATCCATTTCTCAGGTCTGCGGCAAAGATTGTGCACCGTAATCACTTCCGGAATGGCCCGTACACCATGGATAATCAATGGCAGTCCATAACGGCCGGCGATCTCTGCCTGGCTTCGGAACAAATCCATCTGCACTTCCATCGGCACAGACGAATTCCGGTCAAGTCCTGCTTCCCCTACGGCAACAATCTTCCCTCCCGCTGCCGCTCTTTCTATTTCCGCCAACTTAGCCTTTGCAGTTCCATCCAGAAAAAGCGGATGAAGCCCCATAGAATAAAAAACCACACCCTCGGCCGGCGGAACAGACTTTCCCAGACAGGGATCCACAATATTAACTCCCTGTCCCGGCTTATGCGTATGTATATTTATCCACTCTTCCATCCTGTATCCCGAACATCGGTCTATCCCCACAAAGACAAAACATTTCACTCTGCCATTTATCCCTTTCTGTCTGCAAACTTCAACCGGAAAATCCTACACTTCATGCCCCCTTCTGGCACATAATACTCAAAATGGTCTTATCTGTCTGCTCCATTCCCACAGTGCCGATCTTTCCCACATTACGGATGGTTTTCTCGATATCCTCATCGATGATCCCGTCATTATGTGTCTTGATGCCTTTCATGGACAGCAAAGCGGCCTGTACTGCGGCAGATACACCGGAATATACCTTCAGCGCACACCCTTGCTTTGCTCCGTCACACATCATGCCGGTAAGGTTCGAACACATGGTTTTGATTGTATTCACTACTTGTTCATAAGTTCCCCCCATCAAATAAGTAATGGCAGAAGCAGCCCCCGTAGCGGCAATCACTATTCCGCAAAGAGCGGAGAGATGTCCCATATAATAATGAATATGAGCAGCCACCAGATTGCTGAATGCCAAAGCCCGGATCAATTGTTCCCGGGAACAATTGAACTGCTCGGCAGCCACAACCACCGGCAGATAGACCGTAATCCCCTGATTACCGCTACCGGAATTCGTCATCACAGGTTTTTCGCAACCGTCCATACGGGCATCCGATGCAGCAGTAGCCCGGATCAATGCCTTATTCAGAAAATCATTCTCCAGCAACCCCTTGTCTATATTCTCCTTTAAGGTTTTTCCTATCTGCAAGCCGTATTCATTCTTCAAACCTTCATCCGAGATGGCCTTGTTCATCTCCGCACCGTTCATTACGAATTCTATCTCTGCGATATCAATATACCGGATAAAATCCCATATCCGGGCAATGCTCAACTCAGCCCGCTTACCATGCTCCGGAGCTATCGGCGTATATGTCTTTTTAAAAACGGAGACCCCGTTTTTCTCCACACTGATGATATTGGTATGGGCGTGTACGATAATGGTACGTACCGTATCGTTGCCTTTTCTGCAAACCGCTTCCGCATACAATTTGTCGGGAGCATCTTCTTTCAGAAAAATCTTTACCGCATCTTGTTCCAACAACGCCTTGGCAACGGCCAGATTATCACATTTCGACACATCTTTCAACACTTCCAGCCCATACTCCGTTTTGCCACATACGGCGCCCAAGGCCGCCGCAATAGGCAAACCCGTCATACCCGTACCGGGAATACCTACCCCCATGCCGTTTTTGTAAATATTTCCACTGACATAAACTTCAATGTTCTCGGGAACCCCGCCCAATTCCTCCTGGCATCGAGCACATGCTAAAGCACAAGCCACCGGTTCAGTACACCCCAGTGCCGGAATCGTTTCCAATTTCAGAATTTCTATAATTTGTTGATCTGTTGCCTGACACATAAAAATAGTTTTTTGATTCATGCAACAAATTTATTCCTTTTTATCAGATATGCTTTTCGCCCGAACCGTATTAACGCTTTTTTAACGGGATCATTTCCGGTTTCTGTCAGTAACCTTTCCCTTCCCCACCCGCATCGCCTCATACACTGCCAGCCTTTTATTCGTCCGAACTTTGAATGACAAACGCCGGACATTAAATTTTTCACTTTCATAGCATTAATCTAACCTATAATTTCCCAATGACCTGTTTTGTCAGAACTGACACGTTTTATGACGCCTTGTTCTTGAAGTCACTTCATTGTTTCTGCTACCCAGCTTCTTGAATCACCAAGGCATGAGAATCAATCATACTTTCTAACAAATCAACTCAAATTGCAAAATATACACATCTGGCTATCAGCCGATTGCGATTTTGATGCGGTTGCTCTGATTCTTTCCCCGTTTTGCACTCACTTTCATTTCTTTGTTGTATTTTTGCACTCAAATACCAAGCCTTATGACCAAATTGTTGATTACTCTACTTAT
>CAZMAE010000112.1:0-5281 GCA_964564205.1 uncultured Odoribacter sp.
ACAAAGCCCGTTTGTCGACATTTTTATAAGGATTAGCCCCTTCGACTCTGGAAGCCAGCGTAGAATTGTAAATCTTACCGCCCAACTGGTATTTGAATAACATATACAGGTTAAATCCTTTCCAACTCAGATTGGTATTTATATTTCCCTCGATCTTCGGTTTCATATCACCGACAGCCACTTTATCATCGGTATCGTATTCAAAACTCATTTCTCCGTTACGTTTAATGTAAACTTCATCTCCCGTAGCCGGGTCGATACCGCCGGAACGGACAACCATCAAGGCCGTTTGAGAGCGACCGACTTCGTATTTGCGATAAACCACTACCCCTTTGTTATGGTCATCATCATCGGCCTGACGATTGATTTCCTCCAACTGGTTGGACAATCGTGTAATTTTACTCTTGTTATGGAAAACAGCCAGCGTTACATTCCACCTTAGATTCCGGGCTGAATTCTGAATCAGATTAAAACGCAGACGTCCTTCGACACCGGTATTTCTCAATCGCCCGATATTTTCCACATAACTCTCGAAACCGGTTGACGGTGCTATAGAAAGCGGCAAGAGCAAATTTTGTGTATTCTTCACATAAAAATCACCGTTAAAGGTTACTAAACCTTTCAGAAAAGTGAAGTCCAGACCAACATTGTAGGAATGAGTAATCTGCCATTTTAAATCAGGATTTCCGAAACCTGCCAGCTGAACTCCGAATGCTCCGTTATATTCCCGGTCAAAGTTATAAATGTAAGTTGTCAAAGCCTGCGTAGACGAGAAATTGGTCGTTCCGGTATTTCCGATGGAAGCCCTCAATTTCAGCGAATTTTTCTCATCTGCAGTCCAGAAATGTTCTTTGTGAACATTCCAAGCCACTCCCAATGACCAGAAAGGTGCAAAACGGGAATTCCGGCCAAATTTGCTGGAACCGTCCGTACGGAAAGAAAAATCCAGAAAATAGCGATTGTCATATCCATAATTCAGGTTAGAAAAAAATCCCACCAAACGTGACTTATCATACGTACCGTTCGGACTTGTATTCTCTTTAAAGGCATTCGCCGCCCCGACAAAAACCATTTCCGGATTAATGAATCCGACACTATAAAAAGATTCACTTTCCGACTTCGTTTGCATTATATTGCTCCCGACACCGATATTCAACATGTGTCTTGCTATGATTTTATTAAAAGCCAGTGTCAGGTTGCCATCGAACCGATCGCTTTGACCTTTAGCCAAATAATACTCTCCCTTCTTTTTCGGGTCGGTCTCGGTGGAATATTTCAAATTACCCGGTGCATCAAAAAGATCACGGCGATCGAATTGCCGGGAATAACTGAACCTTCCTTGTAAACGTAAAGCCGGAATAATCCGCCAATCTATATTGAAATTATCCTGTACGGATGTATAAGTACTGTTGTTACGTTTCGGTAAATGAGCATTATACAACGGATTCCAATCCCCGGAAGACAGTTTCTCAACATACTTTCCGTCCTCATCATAAATCCGGTCATAAGGATTCTGATCGGCATAAGTAGAAAAATTTCCATAAGGAGAATTCTCGGCTTTTACGTTATCTACCGACAAATCATTCCGGATATAAAAATCAGAACCGATATTGTAATTGAAAGTCAGGTTTATCCCTAAACGATCCCGTCCGGATCTTTTCATCACCCCCTTATCCGTATCGTAACGCAAATCGACACCATAACGGAAATATCTATCGCCCCCTTCAAAATTCAGCGAATAACGCTGATTCAGTGAAGTTGTCAAAGGCTGAGACAACCAATATGTATTCACACCTCTTTGAACTTCTTCTAAACGGGAATTATAAAGTTCTTCCAAACGGAGTTGTTCTGTATAATTGTCTTTATCCACATATACTTTTTCGCTCAAACGCTCGTACTCCAGTTTTTCTTTGGCATTCATCAAATTATAATCCCGCAAATCCGGAATCGAAACATTATAATTTGCATTCAGATTAATCCGTATTTTCCCGGATTTCGGCCGGATTGTCGTAATGACAATGACACCGTTAGCCCCCCGCGATCCGTACAGGGCTGTGGCACTGGCATCCTTCAGGATGGTTGTCGACTCGATACGGTTCAGGTCCATATCATAAATCCGTTCGGCCGATACTTCCACACCATCCAGAATATAAAGGGGAGCATTGGGATTACTCAACGCATCATCGGCATTGGCACGTAAATCGAATCCGTTTTCTCCCCGGATGGTAATGTCCGGAATAACATTCGGATTCGACCCGTTGGTCAGACTTTCGGACAAACGGATAGACGGATCGAAAGCATTCAACGCCTGAAGCATATTCAAGGCTCCCACTTTTTTCAACTCTTCGGTAGATATAGTTACTTCCGAACCGGTGAAGCTTTCCTTGGACTTGGAAAAATAGCCGGTCACCACAACTTCCTTCATCTCTTCGATTTCCTCCTCCATCACAATGTTCAACGGCTGTCCATCCGTCACCTTTACTTCTTTACTGCGCATTCCGACAAAGCTACACTCCAATACAACCGGGCCGTCGGTATACGTCTGCAAAGTAAATTTTCCTTCCGCATCCGTAGCGACCCCCAGTTCGGTTCCTTTAATCACAATCGTCACACCAGGCAAAGGGAAACCATCCTTATCCACTATTTTCCCCTTGATTTCACGTACTTTACTTTTGGACTGTTCCTGTTTTGCCGTAATTACGACGGTATTATCTACCAATCTATACTCCAGGGATGTCCCATCCAAAAGACGGTTCAATACCTCCGGAAGTCCAAGGTTCGTATAATCGAAATTCAAATGAACCAATTCCTGCACATAATCATGGTTATACAGGAAAGTCACTTGCGATTGCCGTTCAATTTCTTTCACTACCTCTTCAAAGGTTACATCATGCATTTTCAAGGTGATCGTCTCCTGGGAATACCCTTTTGCATTCAATTGTAACGTTTGCAATGCTACCAATAGAAACGCCAGTTTCATAATCCGCACCATTCTTCCAGCCCAAAAAGAACCGGGATACTTTCTGATCTTCTTTTTTTTCATAATTTTGTAAGACTTAAATCATGTTTATTTAACATCAGACAAGCGATCGATGCCCTAACACCGGTTGCTTGTTTTATTTTCATACACATCCATTATTCTGAAATATGAATTGTCGTACCTGCAATAACAAACTTCGCAGGACACGCCAATTCCAGCATAGATACGATCTGGCCGAAATCATCGTAACGCTTCAGGTTACCGGTAAATTTTATATTCCGTACTTTATCCGACTGAAAAACAACTTCTACGTCATACCAACGAGCCAATGTCCGCATGATTTCCGCTAACGTCTGCCGCTCAAAAATAAAACGCCCGTCCTTCCAACCGGTATATATTTGCACATCCACCCTCTTTTTGGTCATATTGCCGGTTTCTGTATCTATACATCCTTGTTCATCCGGAGCCAATATCATCTGCCGTTTACCGGACGACATACGTACCTTGCCTTCCGTCAAGGTGGTCTGCACCACCTTTTCATCTTCGTAAGCCCGAAGGTTGAAAGAAGTTCCCAGCACCTGTATCTGTACATCTCCGGCTTCAATAGTAAAAGGAGAGGTCGGATCGGGTGTCACCTGAAAATAGGCTTCCCCCTGTAAACGAATTTTTCGCTGCCCCGGAAGAAAGCTCGTCGGATATTCTACCGTACTCTCGGAATTCAACCAAATCCGGGTGCCGTCGGAAAGCACGAGCATAAATTCCCCCTTACGGGGAACATATAGCGAATTATACAAAGGCATCTCACACAAAGAAGAATCCGCTTTATATTCCAAAGATGCTGCCGACGCATTGGCTGTACTACCGTCGTCCTGCCGGATAGAAGTCGTTATGGTCCCTTGCAGGTGGTATTGACTCCCGTCAGCCAGCGTGAGCACTGCTTCATTACCTCCTGCCGGAATAACGGCATTTTCTACCACAAGTTCCGAAGATACCGTCTCCGGCCAACACCAATAAACACATAAAGCGATCAGGCACAAAGCGGCAACTGCAGTCCCGATATACCATTTTTGCATCTTCCGGGGACGTTTCCTTGTAATTCTTTTGAAAAAGACGGAATATGCTGCTGCCGTATCAATAGACAAATCCTGTTGATATTTCCGACGCAAAAAATCCTGATCATTCAATTGCTCCAATTGTTGCCTGTGAGACGGCGACATGGCCAGCCAACGTTCAAGCTCTTCCGCTTCGGCTGAAGAAAGCGCATTTTCCCGGTAGCGTAAAATCAAATCGGCAATCCGGCATGCCTGCTGAGTTTCTGATGTCATAATTCTCCTGCTTTTATAATATAGACAGGAAGAATTAAAAAAAGGGGCAAAAAATTAATAAAATAATAAAATCAAACACAACAGATCATCCAAATAGCACCTCAATATCTTTTTCCCTCTCTTACGGTAGGCTTTCACCGCCTCTTCACTGAGTTCCAGAGCGGAAGCTATTTCCGCATTTGTTTTTCCGGCAAGTACTCCGTAATAAACCTTACGGATTTTAGGCGGTAAATGATCAATTGCTTTTTTCAGAGCGAGATAAACTTCTTCTTCTATCAATTGCTGCAGGAAAAAATCGGTTTTCGCTTCATCGTTCAGTTGAAAATACTTTTGTTCAACCTTCGTATGTTCAAGATGATTTATACAACGGTTCCGGACCGATACAAACAACCAGTTCTTTAATGAAGAAAGTCCGGGAAGATTCCGCCGTTGTTGCCATAATTCATAAATAACATCCTGCACAAAATCCTCTGCCAGATTTTGATCCTTCAGATATTTCATGGCAAACATCACCAGAGAGGAATAATATGCATCAAACAAATGTTTATAAGCCATTTCATTTCCTTCTGACAATTGTTGCAGAAAGACTTTTTCATATTTTGTTTGTTCCTCCAATCTGCTCAAAAATAATATATCCTGTATTATGAGACTGCAAATCTATTAAAAATTCCCGTCTTTCATTCAATCAGAAAAGGGAAAAGACATTGTGTTCACACTTGCCCCACGATACGTTCATATTTATTGTCCCTGCCAGGACGGGCAACTGTCCGGGAAAAGACGGGCAACTTTTCAAGAAAAGATGAGCAACCTTCCGAAAGAAGACGGGCAACTTTCCGGAAAAAGTTGGGCAACCTTTCGGGAGAAGTTGGACAGCCTTCCAAGAGAAGACGGACAACTTTCCGGGAAAAGATGGGCAACTGCCCAAGAGAAGACGGGCAACTTTCCGGAATCAGATTCTCTCCATATCCGTTTTCGC
>CAZMAE010000113.1:0-8201 GCA_964564205.1 uncultured Odoribacter sp.
TAAATACAACGGTTATCTGTATGCTTCCTATCCTTTTGTAGCTTACAAGACCACTTCAGTCATGATCCACAAAGATGCCCTTCCTAAGGATCTGAAAAAGAAACTAGGCATAAAATAATTGATTGACCAAAGAAACAAAAAGTAAGGCGAATGGCTAAGTCATTCGCTTTATTTTTTACCCTGCCGTATCGCTTTCCGGCAAACCGATTCAACAGAAATACCTTGGGCTGTATCAACTTTTTTCATAAATTTGTAGCCTTTAAAGTAAACATCAAATAAAGCTTATCTATGAATCAAGCAATAGAAATCCAAAAAGACATTTACTGGATCGGCGTAAACGACCGGAGAACGCATATTTTCGAAAACTACTGGCCCCTTCCCAAGGGAGTCGCTTACAACTCCTATGTCATTGTAGACGAAAAAGTTGTCGTTATCGACACAGTGGAACGCAGCCACATGGACGATTATCTGGACAATCTCGCAGCCATACTGCAAGGAAGACCTATAGACTATTTGATAATCAACCACATGGAGCCGGACCATTCCGGTGCCATCCGGACATTGCTTTGCCATTATCCCGGACTTACCATAGTCGGAAACGGCAAAACCTTTCCCATGCTCCGCAATTTTTACGGCGTTGACACCCATTTGCTGGAAGTGAAGGAAGGCGATGCCCTGAATATAGGCCGGCGTACGCTGAATTTTTATATGGTGCCCATGCTTCACTGGCCTGAAACGATGGTCACTTACCTGGCAGAAGATAAGCTGGTGTTCAGCGGCGACGTTTTCGGAGCTTTCGGTACTCTGGACGGCGGGATTTTCGATGACCAGACAGATCTGGACTATCTGGAAGAAGAAATCAGCCGCTACTATTCCAATATTGTAGGAAAATACGGAGTCCCCGCCCAAACTGCCTTAAAAAAGCTGAATACACTGCCTTTAAATATGATTTGTGCCACACACGGCCCTATCTGGAGAAGCCACATTGGCGACATCATTGCCAAATATGAAAAATGGAGCAAATACGAAACTGACCCCGGTGTGGTGATCGCATTCAGCAGCATGTATGGCCATACGGAGCAAATGGCCGATGCCATCGGACGTGCTCTGGCCGAAAAAGGCATCCGCAAAATCCGGATTCATGACACCTCCAAAACCCACCCTTCCTATATCATCAACGACATTTTCCGCTACAGAGGCGTAATTCTCGGTAGCTGTGCCTATAACGGCGGCATTTTCCCGACCATGGAAACCCTGCTTAGCGAACTGGAATGCATGGGAGTCAGGAATCACTATCTGGCCTATTTCGGGAACAAGATGTGGGGAGGAGGAGCTATTCCCCGCTTCAAAGCCTTTGCCGAAAAAATAAAATGGGAAGTGGTATCCGAACCCAACGAAACAATGGGCTCGATGACCCCATCGGATCTGGAACAATGCAAAGCCATTGCCGAGGCTATGGCAACAAAAATCAATTCTATTCAAAACAGTTAAAACTTATACTCCAGAAGAAAAATTTTAAGTTGCAAAAAGAAGTACGAAGGAATAGTTGATCATCTTTCCCCAAAAAGTTTGGGTCAAAAATCAGACTGCCTCCCAGAATCGGACATAAAGGTTTGGGGAGGCAGTCTGCTTTTCGATACAGTTCATTATGCCCGGCTTTTCAAAGCCCCTCCGGTTGTCCTTCCTGACAAATATGGTTTCTTTTCAAATAAGCTTCGGTAAATATCCGTTTTCCCCATATCGTCATCATGATCCCTCTTAACGAAAGATAGACCAAAAAGGCTAACCACAAAATATGATTATCCGTTGTGCCCGACAAACCGAAATAAATGGCAAAAAAAGCGCCTGAAGCAACCACGATGGCCCATAACATCTGACGTGTCGCAGTAGCCCCGATCAGTATACCGTCCCAGAGAAAAGCGCTGAAGCCAGCCAGGGGAACAGCCAGCACCCAATAAAAATATTCTCCCGCCATACGGACCACCTCGATATCATCTGTCAGCAACTGCAAAAAATTTTTCCCTCCGAGGGCATACAACAGAGTAAACAGCAAGGACAAACCGATTCCCCATCCGAACAAGTTACGGACGGCATGCCTCAGCTGTTTCAGGTTGCAAGCCCCGACATACCTCCCGGCCAAAGCTTCGGCCGCATAGGCAAACCCATCCATGATATAGGAAAACAACGTAAACAACTGCATCAACAAAGTGTTCACAGCAAGAATCACATCTCCCTGCCGAGCTCCGGTGGAAGTAAAAAAAGCGGTCACGGCAATCAAACACAGGGTGCGCAGAAAAATATCCCGGTTGACGGCAAAAAAACGCTTCATTGCCCGGAGGTGCAGGCTATCGCGTAAAACAATACGGGAACGCAGTTCTCCGTACTTTTTCAACCATAGTCCGATGGCAATGAATAATCCGGACCACTCAGCCACAACGGTTCCCAAGGCCACTCCCTCGACCTTCATCCCCAGTCCGAACACAAAACACAGGCTGCACAGAATATTGATGACATTGACAGCTATCGCAATGTACATCGGAAAACGGGAGTTCTGCATGCCGATAAACCAGCCCTTCAACGCATACATCGACAAAACGGCAGGAGCCCCCCAAATGCACACCCGGAAATAAGCGACCGCATATTCCCGGACCTCCTCGCTGGTATCCATCAAATAAAAGGCCAGTCGCCCGACCGGATATTGCAACAACAGGATAGCTGCCGCCGACAACACTCCCACGCTCAAAGCCTGTACCAACACCTGCACTTCCATTGCGGCATCCTTTCTTCCGTAAGCCTGAGAAGTCAGTCCGCTGGTCCCCATCCGCAAAAAACCGAAATTCCAATACAGAATATTGAACAACAGGCCACCGACGGCAATGGCCCCGATATAGGCGGCCGCCCCCAGATGTCCGACAATGGAGACATCCACCAGTCCCAGCAAGGGAACGGTTATGTTGGAAATGATTGAAGGAATGGCCAACCGCAATATCCGGCGGTTCATCAGGTTACCTTTCATAAACTAAACAAGGCCACAACAAACCGAAATAGATTTGATTCATAGAACCCCATTGCGGATAGGGAATATAGACAGACAGTCCGCTGAACTTATCCGCCGGAATGGGCTGGGAAAAAAACTCGGGGGTTGCCAGTTTATAGATCACTGTGCGGGCAAGCTGTTCCCGGAAATTAGCATACTGCTCATCGGTTGCAACTTGTTTCACATAATCCCCCAGATCGAAAAAAACATCAGGCAAGGCAGAATAGCTCAAGGGATATGCCCAGGCTTTGATGCTCTGAAAATCCGTCCGCCGCCGGAGAATGTCGCGGGTAGCCATCATCAGCCCCTCCAATTCTGCCACCTTGACCAATGCAACCGTTGCCGATTGCCAGCCCAACTGTTGCGGATCTTCATGGTCATTGTAAAAATCAAAAAAAGCCCTGCATATCTTCCGGTACTCCCCTTCTCCCCCCCAAAGATAAGACATAATCTTATCATAAGGGAAACCGTTGCTGATCACTTCTGCAGGGGAAGTAATAAAATAATCCGCTTTATTTCTCAACTCATAGAGTACTTCCACCGACGACATAAAGCAAGCATCCATAAGGATAAAATCAAATCCGTCAGGCAATGCCCGGGCAAGCTGATCTATTTCAAGATAAACCGGGCCGCCGCCATCGCCCGGATGCTTATCCTCCCCCAGGTATTTGGTCCGCAAATACCGGCCACTGCGCACCGAAGATTTCGCCGTTCCCGGGAAATAGTAGTCTTGAGGCAGCCAGCCCATACCATGCGACCACAAAATCAGTCCGTAAGAGCTATGCGGAAAAGCATTACGTACATCGCCGGTCACCCGTTTCAGCACTTCCGGAGAGGCAGAGTTTTCTTCGTCATATACCCGCAGGGTATCGATGCGGGCCTCCTTTCCCCCCCCGATGGTCAATAAACGGGGCACATCGTCGAGTGGATCGAAATAAATCAACAGCCGACCGGAGGTATTCCGCATACCGTTGAGCATCAAATCGATATTGGTATAACCTTCACCGTTCAGGCTATTGTCCGCCGCCATATAAACCAGTACAACACGCTCCGGATCAGGCTCGATTTCGGGATCGACAGAATCCGATTTGTCACAGCCTGCCAGAACCAGGCAAAAACTAAGCAACAGTATACATCTCGTTCTTAAATAATCCAATCCGGAACAGTTCATCACATTTACCATTTTCAATACAGCCACGGATACCTGGCTCCGCCTGCCGGACCAGCATTTTCCACGACTTTCCAAACATTAAATTCAGAGGGTGAAGATACGAAAAAGAATTTATATAATTAAATCTGCCAGGCAGGCCCGTACTTTTTATTTTCCACGCTACCATTTTTTCTCAGAAAACACTATATTTGCCAATTGGAATCAAAAAAGACCCGGTCTGCACGTCCGTCCGGATCTTGACTTTAAAGCTATTGTCCTTTAAAATTAGCACCTTATGCAACCGGTAATCTATCCTGTTGAAAAAGAAAAACTTATTGCCGAACTCACAGCAGAACGCTTCGTACGTAAAACCAATAAAGCAAATAACGAAATCTATATCTTCGATGCCCACACCGCCCCCAATCTGATGAAAGAAGTCGGACGCATCCGTGAATTGACCTTCCGGAGTGCCGGAGGAGGAACCGGAAAAGAAATCGACATAGACGAATTCGATACAATTGCCGAAACCCCTTATCAACAGCTCATTGTCTGGGATCCCAAAGAAAAAGAAATCCTGGGCGGTTACCGTTTTATCTTATGCGATCATCTGGTGAAGAATGCCGAAGGAGAGCCTAATCTGGCAACAACAGAATTGTTCCGTTTTTCCGATAGCTTCAAAAAAAACTACCTGCCCCGGATGATTGAGCTGGGCCGCTCGTTCGTTCATCCGCTGTACCAGTCCACTAAAATGGGACGCAAATCGGTATTCGCCCTCGACAACCTTTGGGACGGCCTGGGAGCACTGACCGTAGACCATCCCGAAATAGAATATTTCTTCGGGAAAGTCACCATGTATACCAATTTTAATATACTCGCTAGGAATATGATTTTATACTTCATGCAAAAATATTTCCGGGATAGCGAAAAAATGGTTATTCCCATCTGCCCTCTGAACATCGAAATGAATGAAGAGGAGATGCAGGAAATGTTCACCGGTAACAATTACGATGAAGACTATAAAATCTTATCTCAACGGGTAAGGGAATTAGGAGAAAATATTCCTCCCCTGGTAAACGCCTACATGAGCCTGTCTCCTTCGATGAAAATGTTCGGAACGGCTGTCAATCCCGGATTCGGAGGCGTGGAAGAAACTGCCATCCTGATCAAAATATCGGACGTCTACGAGGCAAAAAAGAAGCGGCACATCGCCACCTACATCCCCAACATATTGAGCAGACTGAACAAACTTACCACTAAAAACTAAAGGAAACATCCGGTACGGGGTCCCCATCCCCTGCTCCGACAAAAAAATTGCCTGATGTTTATTCAGGCAACTTTATATCTCATGTAAATATTCCGGTCCGTCACTCTTCCTCTTCGCGGACTCCGGCAATCTGTTCCACATTCAGGTCGCTTTCGTTGACATTCGAAGCGATGTCGAAGTGCCTGAGAGGATTTTGCTGCAGTTCGGCATTCATTTTCCGGTTGCGGAAAACATCCATAGCCAGACAAACGGCATTGCGCATCCCGCTTTCATCAGCTATTCCCTGACCGGTAATATCATAAGCCATTCCATGTACGGTAGAGGTATATACAACGGGCAATCCGGCAAGCAACACCGCACCTGAATGTCCTTCTATGGCTTTGAACGGAGTCATTCCCTGATCATGATACATGGCCAGGATGACATCGAATTTCGCGAATTCCATACCACTGAACAACGCATCCGGAGCGTAAGGCCCCAATGCCATGATGCCGTTGTTCCGGGCCTTTTCCATCGCCGGCAGGATAACGTTCTTCTCTTCTTCCCCATACAGGCAATTCTCTCCCGCATGCGGATTCAGGCCCAAGACAGCAATACGGGGTTTACGGATGGTGAAATCTTTTTTCAGGCAAATATCCAGCAGCCGCAATTTATTGTATACATTATTGAAAGTGATATTCTCCGCCACTTCTCTGAAGGGAATATGGTTGGTTACAAAACCCATTTTCATCCTTTCTCCCACCAACAAAGGCATTACATTGCGCACTTCATAGCGATCGGCCAAAAAAGCAGGACAACCGGATGCCGGCTGAAAGGAATTGCATCCCTGCGGAGCTCCCACCAATACGTCGATCTCATTCCGGTCCAGACAATCCAAAGCAGTTTTCAACGCTATCATAGCCGCTTCGTCCGATTCGGATGTCTCCTGTCCGAAATCTACTTTGATGGCATCGTCTACGCAATTAATGATATTACATCGCCGGGCATTGGCATCGGCAGCCTTCTGGATGCTGTTTAAATTGAAATTTTCAATATTCAGGGCCTTCCGGTGGTAGGCGGCCACTTTCGACGATCCGAACAACAAAGGCGTACAAAGTTCGCATATCTTATTTTCCGCCATCATTTTGATAATCAGTTCATAGCCTATTCCGTTGACATCGCCGTGCGTAAGCCCAACTATTAATCTGTCTTCCATACAATTCATTTTCTTTTATATTGCACAAATATAGCATAAATTTCGGAACAAGTCCTAAAATTCTGCATATCGATAAATAATCCGCATTGAAAGCCTTAGAACATCTGAGAAAATAAAACAGCCGCGTACAAATCTATTTTCCGGTCCAAAACTTTGAATTATCATTTATAATTCATACGTTTGCATAGTGATCAGCACAGTTCAGCATAGTGGTTATATGGTGAAAAAGTTTTCAAATTCAATTTCCAAAGTCGATCAGATCATCAATTCTGTCAACACCGATATCATCGAAGGCAGGCTGACCGTAGGAGACAATCTTCCTTCCATCAACGAAATGAGCAAACTGTGGGGGGTGTCACGCGACACGGTTTTTAAAGCCTACACCGAAATGAAACAAAGGGGATTGATTGCCTCCACATCGACCAAAGGCTATTTCGTCAGGGAAAAAATCTCCAACATATTGTTATTGCTGGACACCTACACCCCTTTCAAGGAGACCTTGTTCCGGAGCTTTACCGAAAACCTGCCTCCGGACGGTTACAAGGTAGACATCCTCTTTCATCAGTACAATGAACGGCTTTTTAAAACTATTCTGCACGACAGCATAGGCCGGTATAGTTATTACCTGATCATGAATTTCAGCAACGACCGTTTTTCCGAAGAATTGAATGCCATCGCGCCGGACAAATTACTGTTGCTCGACTTCGGTAATTTCAACAAGGGAGAGTTTTCCTATCTTTGTCAGGATTTCAACCAGGCTTTCTATGATTGTCTGGCAGAAGCGGACGAAAGGTTCCGCCGCTACCGCAAAATCGTACTCTTTTTCCCCAAGGAACTGATGCATCCAGCCAGTGCCATCGATTATTTTGTCAGGTACTGCAAGGACCGCCGTTTCGATTTTGAAGTGATCCACCGGGATCCGGCCGAAACAGACATCAGTTCAGGCAATGCTTATATCTGCCTGAAACAACAGGACCTGGTCCGGATTGTCCGAATGTGCAACCAATATCATTACAAAGTGGGGGAAGATATCGGACTCCTGATGTACAATGACATGCCGGTCCTTGAAATCATCCAAAAAGGCATTTCATCCATTTCAGTCGATTTCGCCGAAATGGGCCAGAAAGCAGCCACTTTTATTCAAACAAAACAAAAAATTCAGGAATTTCTACCCACCCGGCTGGTGTTGAGAAATTCCCTTTAAATATAATCGGCATAGTTCAGCACAAAAAATGAAGTTACTTTAAATAGAAACAGAATGAAACAAGCAAGATTTATCGGTGAATATCCGAAAGTAGGGATCCGTCCCATCATTGACGCCCGCCAAGGCGGCGTTCGCGAATCATTGGAAGAACAAACCATGAACATGGCACGAAGCGTGGCCGAATTGATCAGTCAGGAATTGAAATACAGTGACGGTACCGCAGTGAAATGCGTCATCGCCGACAGTACGATCGGCCGCGTCCCTGAGGCAGCCGCCTGTGCTGAAAAATTCCGGAAAGAAGGAGTCGGGGTGGTGATTTCCGTAACTCCCTGCTGGTGCTACGGAAGCGAG
>CAZMAE010000114.1:0-10526 GCA_964564205.1 uncultured Odoribacter sp.
TGTGAGTTTTCCTGTCTTCTATCTTTTCCTCAGGGCAAACGAGTAGAAAATAGCCGATATCCCTCCGCAAATAAAGGCCAGACCGGTCCAGACAACGATGTTGAACATTCCGAACAGCGGGTGGAAAATGATCAGGAAACTAAATATCAGGGTCAGTATTCCTCCGGTCAAAACCCAGCCCCATCGGGGAATCCGGTAGCTTTGCATCACCGAGGCCTGGCCGATAAAATTGATGCCGGTGAACATCAGCAGAAGGCCGACGATGAAAGGGAGTATGTCGGCGGTCCACATCAGGTTGGACAGTAAGATAAAACCGATCACCAGGTCCAGTATACCGACGGCCAGTCCCCAGCCCCAGTGCCGGCTGCGTTGTCCGGCAAAGGCATTGATGATTTCTCCGATGCCGTACATGATGAAGATGATGCTGAAGTATACGGACAAGGCAAAGTAGGATTCCGCAGGATTCCGGAAGACCCAGACTCCGCAGATGATCGAAAGAATGCCGGTGATGAGGAGCAACCACCAGTATTGGTGTGCCGGGATGTAGTTTGCTGTTGTTTCCATAGTTTTTTCTTTTTGATTACAGTTGGTTTAACGGAATAGCCCGTGCAGAGTTACATTCACGACCGGTTTGAGGGGGGACTGCGGAGCTTTTTCCTGTCTTTTTGTCACCTCCGCGGCTATGGCACAACTATTGTTTATTGTCATGCGTAAAATTGAAATCAGTAACTAAAATATAATGCTATGGCAACTGGAAAAATAGGAGTTTCAACACAGAATTTATTTCCGATCATCAAAAAGTTTCTTTATTCCGACCACGAGATATTCCTTCGCGAGATTGTTTCCAATGCAGTGGATGCCACCCAAAAACTGCGTGTTTTGGCATCGTCCGGCGAATTCAAGGGAGAGGTTTCCGGATTGAGGGTAAGGGTGAAAGCTGACAAAGAGGCAGGCACTCTGACGGTGTCCGACAGCGGAATCGGGATGACACAGGAGGAAGTTGAGAAATATATCAATCAGATCGCATTTTCCGGGGCAGAGGAGTTTTTGGAAAAGCACAAAGACGATGCCGCTACCATCATCGGCCATTTCGGGTTGGGATTCTATTCGGCATTTATGGTGAGCGATAAGGTGGAAATTATCACTAAGTCCTATAAGGAAGGAGCGCAGGCTGTCAAGTGGACCGGAGAAGGAGATACCGAATATACGCTCGAAAACGTTGAAAAAGAAGAACGGGGAACCGACATTGTCATGTATATCAATGCCGATGAAAAGGATTTCCTGGAAGAGAACAAGCTGCAGGAGTTGCTGACTAAATATTGTAAATTTTTGCCCATAGAGATTGTTTTCGGCAAGAAAAAGGAATGGAAGGACGGTAAGTATGCGGAGACTGATGAAGATAACATCATCAACGATACGAAGCCGTTGTGGACGCGCAAGCCTGCAGAATTGAAAGAAGAAGATTATCAGAAGTTCTACCGTGAACTTTATCCCTCGGCCCTTGCCGATCCTTTGTTCCATATCCATTTGAACGTGGATTATCCCTTTAATCTCACGGGTATTCTTTATTTTCCCAAAATAGACAATAAGTTTGAAATTCAGAAGAACAAGATTCAGTTGTACAGCAATCAGGTTTACGTATCGGATTCTGTCGAAGGTATCGTGCCCGAATACCTGACTTTGTTGCACGGTGTGATCGATTCGCCGGATATTCCGTTGAACGTTTCCCGTTCTTATCTGCAAAGCGACCGGAATGTAAAGAAGATTTCTAATCATATCAACAAGAAGGTGGCCGACAGCCTTACCGATATTTTCAAATCGAACCGTGAAGATTACGAGAAGAAGTGGGACGATCTGAAGATTTTCATCCAATATGGGATGCTGACCGACGAGAAGTTTGCTGAAAGGGCAGCCGGTATCGTCCTGCTGAAAAATACGGACGGGAAGTATTTCACTACCGAAGAGTACGAAAATCTGGTCAAGACCAATCAGACGGATAAGGATAACAATGTGGTTTATCTTTATTCGACCGATGTGCAGGAGCAGTATACTTATATTCAGGCTGCGAAGGACAAGGGGTATGATGTATTGCTGATGGACGGCCAGCTGGATACTCATTTTATCAATTATCTGGAGCAGAAAAATACCAATCATAAATTTTTGCGTGTCGATTCGGATGTAATCGGTAAATTGATTCCGAAGGAAGATGTCCGGACGACTTCCTGGAGCGAAGCCGAACAGGAGGAGATGAAGGAGGTCTTCGATGCTCAGTTGCCGAAAGAGGGGGGGATGTATATGGTCAATTTCGAAGCCTTGGGCGAAACGGCCGATCCCGTGGTGATCACTCGTTCGGAGTTCATGCGGCGTATGAAGGATATGGCGGCCATGAATCCCGGCATGGGCTTTTATGGGGCCATGAACGATCAGTTTACGCTGGTGGTGAATACCGATCATAAACTGGTGAAGGGTGTACTTGAAAATGAACAACAGGAACTGGGAGCCCGTCTCGAACCGATCAATGCTGAAATCGGCGAGAACGAAAAGAAATGTTCGGAGATTGACGAGCTGAATAAGGGCAAAAAGGAAGAAGAAATTCCTCAGGTGGACAAAGACCGTAAAAAAGAATGCGGTGATAAGGTGAATGAATTGAAGAAGCAAAAGCAAGCCATGTTGCAGGAGTACGGCAAAGGCAATAAGATTGTGGGACAATTGATCGATTTGGCTTTGCTGGCCAACGGCTTGTTGAAGGGAGAGGCGCTGAACCGTTTTGTCAAGAGAAGCGTGGATTTGATCCAATAGGTATTTGTCCGGAAAATATTGTGTGGTGTGGGATGAGAGCGGCCTTGAAGGAATGTTCCTTCGGGTCGCTTTTTTTAGGGGATACGCTCAGCGTGTGCATGAACATTTCCCCGGCCGCCTTTTTGTTTCTGCCTTTATTATTATCTTTGGCTTCGCCTTATATACTTCCGCTCGGCAAAATCAAATAAATTTGCTTTTGCGCTCGACTTATTCGTATCTTTGGCTCTCTAATCTGACATTTTATGATAAAACAACGTTTATTGGCCTTGGATGTGCTTCGTGGGCTGACAATCGGTGGGATGATATTGGTGAACAATCCCGGAACATGGAGCCATGTTTACCCTTCTTTGTTGCATTCTCCGTGGAATGGGCTGACAATGGCGGATGTGATTTTCCCCCTGTTCATGTTTATGATGGGTATCTCCATGTACATTTCCCTGAAGAAGTTCTCTTTTGCCTTGCATAGGGAGTTGTTTCTGAAAATCATCCGCCGCACCTTTCTTATTTTTATCACCGGCACGTTTATTTACGGCACCGCTACTTTTTTGGGCACGCTGCGCGAAGTGTCCTTGCAGGCCGGTTTCGCGGGCAGTTCCTGGCAGGCGGCATTCGCATCGTTGGCCCATGTGCGGATATTGGGCGTGTTGCAGCGGCTGGCGTTGTGCTACGGGATAGGTTCGTTGTTGGTCACCACTGTCCGCCACCGCCGTATCCCTTATTTGGTGGCGGCCCTGTTGGTGGCCTATTATGTGGTGCTGTTGGCCGGAAACGGGTTCGTGTACGGAGCGGAGAACATCCTTTCCTGTACGGACAAGTTCGTTTTGGGGTTGCCGCACATGTATGACGACCGGGGAATCGATCCGGAAGGGGTGTTGAGTACGATTCCCTCCGTCGCCCATGTATTGATCGGCTTCTGGCTGGGGAAGATTTGCATGGAGACGCCGGACATGAAGGAGAAGCTGAACCGTTTGTTCCTTTATGGAGCCGTCGGAGTGATGGCAGGTTTCTTGTTGCAGGATGTGTGTCCGGTGAACAAAAAGGTATGGTCGCCCACCTTCGTGCTGGTGACTTGCGGCTTCTCGGCCCTTCTGCTGGCCGTCCTGCTGTGGTATGTCGATGTGCGGAAGAAGCGCCGGGGAGCGTGGCTCTTTGTCGTTTTCGGCATGAATCCCTTGTTTTGCTATGTCTTTAGCGAGATATTGTGCATATTGGCCGATAGCCTGCCGTTGCAAGGACAGAATGTGCACGGCATCGTCTATGCCTGCCTGTCCGGTTGGTTCGGCGACAATGCCCTTGCTTCCTTTGTCTATGCCCTCCTTTTTGTAGGTGTGGTATGGTCGGTCGGGGCCTGTTTGTATAAAAAGAAGATATATATCAAGATATAGATAGCAAAGGAAACGGCAGCATTCGACGTGCTTGCCGCTGCCGCTGCCGTTGAGGCGGCGAACGCTAAAGGCGGGCGGCCGGAAGTGACGGTGAAGGCGGCTGAGAAACAAACCACTGAATGAATGAAATAAGATGACCAGGGAAGAAATTTACGCATTGGCCACCGGTTACCGGCGGCATTTACATCGTTATCCGGAAGTCTCCACTCAGGAAGTGAAGACCCGTGCGTTTGTGGAAAGTGTGTTGCAGGAGTTTCAGATTCCTTACCGGACTTATGGTACAGGCATTATTGCCGTTGTGGGGAAGGGAGAGCCCTGTGTGGCTTTGCGGGCCGACATGGACGCCTTGCGGGTGTGCGAGGATACGGGTTTGCCATACAGTTCCGTGAACGAAGGCGTCATGCATGCCTGCGGCCACGATATGCATGTTGCCATGCTGCTGGGAGCGGCACTGATCCTGAAGGCCGGCGAAGAGCAATTGCCGGGCTGTGTGAAATTGGCGTTTCAGCCCAGCGAGGAAAAGCGTCCGGGAGGAGCCCGGTTGTTGTTGCCTCATTTGCTTGAGCCCCCGGTGCCGCAGGCTATTTTCGGCCAGCACGTCTTTCCCGGTCTTCCGGTTGGGCAGATCGGCATACGCAGCGGCGCTTTTTTCTCTTCTTCGGATAACATTATTTTTGCTGTCGAAGGCAAAGGGACACATGCCGCTATGCCCCAGCTCGGTTCCGACCCGATTCTGGCGGCGGCGGTGCTGATACAGTTCTATCAGACCCTGATCACCAAGTTCAGAAATCCGTTGACGCCTGCCGTGTTGTCGGTTACTTCCATTCACGGGGGCAGTGCGAACAATGTCATTCCGGACCGCGTTGACGTGTTGGGCACCGTACGTACGCACGACGATGCGTTGAGGCACCGCATTTTCGAATGGATAAACGAAAAGTCTCCGGCGATATGCGAACTTTACGGGTGCCGTTTTGTGCCGGATATGCCCTGGAACGGACTTCCTCCTCTGGTCAACGATCCGTTGTGGACCGGCAGGGTGAGGGAAACGGCTGCCCGCTTGCCGCTGGCGGTGCAGGTGGTGGAATCCGAACCGCTGACCCTGGGGGAAGATTTTGCCATTTATTTACAGAAAATACCCGGAGCATTCTGGACGCTGGGCGTGAGATCCCCGGAGAAAACCGATATGCCGCCCTTGCATAATCCGCAGATGAGTCCCGACGAGCGGGCTATTCCCGTCGGAATCGAAATGCTGGTGGGATGTTGCCGGGATTTCTTTTCAAAGAGCGCTGGCGGGTAATCTCTGAGGGTACACGGAATGCATCGCGCCTCACCATACGGAAAGTAGATGAAAGGGGGAGGTTCACAAAAGTCAAATAAAACGTAATATAAATTTATCTTAGTGCTATTTCGGTTTATTTACGGAACCTTCCCGGCCTGCCATCGTTTGATCTGTTGTACTAACGTTTTAAATATCCGAATTATGAACAAGGAAAATCAAAGATCAGGAAACGGTGGCAGCCGCACTCAGGGTGGCAGCCATGAACAGCATGTGGAAGCCGGCCGCAAGGGCGGCGAAGCTTCACGCGGCGGCGGACGCAGCGCTAAGAGCAGCAGTTCGTCGGAAAGTCATTCTTCCGGCAGCCGCACTCAGGGGGGAACCCGTGAGCAGCGTACTGAGGCAGGATGCAAAGAGGGAGAAACTTCCCGGAGCTCTGAAAAAAGAAGGGCACAGGAAGAGGATTTATAAGCCCTGTTGCTGTTGATGAAAAAAGTTGCCGCTGCCACCCCCGATGCGATAACGGACAGGCTGTGAAAGGCTTTCGGTTAAAGCGGTGCGGTTCCGGCAATTGGCTTTGAGAGGAAGCTGTCTGACGATAAACCGTTATTCAGCTTCTTTTTTTCCGTATTTATATCCTTTTCTTATCGGGACTTCCCTGGGGTCTTGTTTGCGATTCTTTGTGGTCTTGTTCGCGATGGTTTGTGGTCTTGTTTGCGATGGTTTGTGGTCTTGTTTGCGATGGTTTGGAGTCTTGTTCGCGATGGTTTGTGGTCTTGTTCGCGATGGTTTGTGGTCTTGTTCGCGATGGTTTGTGGTCTTGTTCGCGATTGCTTGGGGTCTTGTTTGCGATTGCTTGGAGTCTTGTCCGCGATGGTTTGGAGTCTTGTTCGCGATGGTTTGGAGTCTTGTTCGCGAATGATCCGTCGCAAAGGTTACAGAGGAGATCATTAAAGAGGTTTAAATCAACTTATATAAACATAAAATAGTATCATATTTTATTGCGTGTTTTGCATAAATGTGTCGGTGTAAGTATATTTGTGCGAGTGCTGAACCATGAATACTAATGTTTTAAATTGATTTTATTACATGAAAAAAACTCTGTTATTCCATTATCCTGTCAATCGTTTAACAGTAGGAAATCCGTCTCCCGAAACGTTCGACAGGAGTATAGAAGCTTTTGAGAACCGAAAGTATGAGACTTCGCTTCAATATTTACTGGACGCTGTCTGTCCCGGGGTCCGTACCCCGTCGAATACCGTGGCGCCGGGGGAGTATTCCATTCCCCACGGGCCTTTGCAGATCGGTATAAAACTGGAGAAGGAACGGCTTTCCATAACCGCTCCGTTGGTTTCCCTGCCTGCTTCCGGCAGGGTGGCCATGCTGAGGCAAGCGGTTGCGCTGAACTTCAACGATCTGGATCTTGTCCGTCTGGTGCCGGAGGGGGGAGGACTGGTTTTTAAATTCAGCTGTCCTCTGATTTACAGCCATCCGCAAAAAATTAAGCGGGTATTGGAAGAGATATGCCGCACCGGCGAAAGATATGATTATGAATTCACCGATCAGTTTGAGGCGGAAAGATTGTCGTCTCCCCGGTTCATTCCTTATACACCGGAGAAAGTCCGGTATATTTACGATGCCTTCCGAATCAGCTGCAAGGAATGCCTCGGTGCGGTTTCCTATTTTGAAAATCTGCGTAAATTCTCCGAAGAATGGAACCTGATCCGGATCACTCTGCTGAAGCTTTTATACGTAGCTCAGCCGCAGGGGAAATTGCGGCACACCCTGACCAAGGCTATCGACGATATGGACCGCAATTTGCCTCTGCAGGAATTGAATGCCGATGCAAAGGAAACTCTGAGGAAGTTGACGGAGGAGTCCATGAACGAACTGTCGGCCAGTCTGTATGCCGTGCATACCTTCGTGCCGGATAAGGAGAGCTCCAATCTGCAGAAACTGCGCGAGGACTACGAGAACTCCTACAAACAGGCTGCAGCCTGGATGGAGGCAGGGGAATACCGGAAAGTGTGCCTGAGGTTGCTCGGGGAGATCTATGACACTTATTACCGCTACCGCGTCGACAGCCAGCTGGATTCCCTTTTTGTCGCCGCCCTGAAAGAGACCTCTGCCCGGTCCTGGGATGCGGCAGCTCCACGACTGTTTGAATTATTCGATAACATTATGCAGGGCCGGATCAAAAAAGACCATGCTCCGGCTGCTGCCTGAAAAAAGAAGCCTATGCAAAAACAAATCTATCGATCTATATTTAAAGTAAGTCATGCCCGGGGATCGGGAAGTTGCTTTTATTTGAAAGAGTACGGCCTGTTTGTCACCAACAGCCATGTGGCCGAGGGATTCCGTGAAGTGGCCGTCATGGACGACAACCACAATTGCTATCTGGCCAGGGTGGTATTTGCCAACCCCAGTCTCGATGTCGCTTTTCTGAAGGCGGAAGGCGATTTTTCCCACCTTCCGCCGTTGCGGTTGAATACCTCCGGTGCGGCCATCGGGGAGAAAATATTTGTTGCCGGCTATCCTTTCGGTATGCCTTTTACGGTGACGAAAGGAACGGTGTCGGCTCCCCGCCAATATATGGACGGACACTATTATTTGCAGACCGATGCTGCCGTTAATCCGGGCAACAGCGGAGGGCCCATGTTCAACGGTCAGGACGAAGTGATCGCGATGACGACCAGTAAGTTTACCAATGCCGACAATATGGGCTTCGGCATACCGGTTCCGTTTCTGCTGCCTTTGTTGGAACAGACTCGGGAGCTCGATCTGCAGACCCTTCATTTGCAGTGCAACTGTTGCGACCACATCATTGCCGGCGACCAGGATTTTTGTCCTTGTTGCGGCAATAAATTGTCGTTCCATCTTTTTAACCCCCGGAGTTTGTCCGGTCTGGCCGCCTTTTGTGAAAAAGCCATACAGGAAATGAATGTCAATCCGGTGATTTCGCGGGTGGGCAACGAGAGCTGGACTTTTCATCCCGGTAAATCGGAAATCCGGATATTCACCTACCGGCAGGAGTATCTGATTTGCACTTCGCCTGTCAGTCAGTTGCCCAAACAGGGCTTCGAACCCCTGTTGAACTATCTGCTGGATGCCAATGCCGGCGGTCCCTATCAGATCGGACTTAACGGGAATCAGATTTTCATGTCCTACCGGGTACATCTCACGGATATCCAGGCGGATGAAAAGGGAGAGATTCTGAAACAGCTGGTAGCTTTTCCGGCCAAAGCCGATGAAATGGCCGGCTACCTGCACGGGACATTCGGATGTGGCTTTCCGGAATATACGCGCAAATAGGGAAAAGAATGGAAGGAAATGAGGCTGCGGCCCGGACAGATTCCGGCAGAAAATGAACAACGGCAGCGGAACCCGTTTTGCTGTCCGCTGCCGTTGTTTGTCCGATGGCCGGTCCGGCCGGAGGCCTCAGGCTTTGTTGTCGTTGAACAAATGCACATCCATTTGCGGGAAAGGAATCTGAAGTTTTTCGGCTGCAAAAGTTTTGTATACTTTTTCGTTCATGTCGAAAAAGACATCCCAGTAATCGGCAGATTTCACCCAGCACCGTACGACGATGTTCACGGAACTTTCGCCCAGGGAAATCAGCGCAATGAAATGGGCCGGATTTCTCATGATCCGTTGGTCGGCGTTCACTAACTTTTCGATCACCGCTTTGGCTTTATCGTAATTGTCGCCGTAGGCGATGCTGAATTCCCAGTCGACACGCCGGAGGTTTTCTTTCGAATAGTTTTGGGTGATGCCGGTGGAAAGGCCTCCATTGGGGACAATGATGATTTTATTGTCGGGAGTGAGCAGAATGGTATTGAATATTTGTATTTCCTTTACCGTTCCGCTTTGGCCTTGCGCTTCGATAAAATCGCCAACCTTGAAAGGCTTGAAAAGTAAAATCATGATTCCTCCGGCGAAGTTCTGCAATGTGCCGCTTAAGGCCATGCCGACACCGACGCCGATGGAAGCGAACAGGGCGATGATCGAGCTGGTTTCAACTCCCAGTGTACCTACAATCATCAGGATCAGCAGAAAATTGAGGGTTATGCTGACCAGGCTGCGGGTAAAGCTGGCCAGAGAGGCCTCCACTTGCCGTTTTTCCAGGATGGTAGACACCATCTTTTTCAATTTGCGGATAATCCAGCGTCCGATGATGAAAA
The DNA here is from genome assembly GCA_964564205.1 of uncultured Odoribacter sp. Taxonomy (GTDB): domain Bacteria; phylum Bacteroidota; class Bacteroidia; order Bacteroidales; family Marinifilaceae; genus Odoribacter. The sequence continues at coordinate 9,642 of CAZMAE010000114.1, forward strand.
TAACTACTGCTGCAAGCAGTTTGGAACCCAATGCTGTTCCCAGATTGATCAGCTTGTCCAAAAGTACCTCCCAGTTCATCGTGGATGAGGGATTTAAAATTTCTTCCATAATTGCTGTTTGTTTAATTACACCATATTTTTAAAAGAATGTGCGAAATTATAAAAATAAAGCCAATCTTCCAATCTGAAGTTATAAAAGGCGGGGCGGGCCCATCAAAATTGGGCATGGAGAGCCTCCGGATGAGACAGTTCCGGCCCGTGACAGCCGATTCCCGGGTCTCGGGGCGGTACGCCGGGGTGGGGGACGCTGTTTTCCGGATGCTTTTTATCGGGTTGGAAGAGAAAGATAAGGAATAGATCCACTCGTGCGGTAAAGCGTTCCCGGAGGTGCCGCATGCCGTTCCTTAACAACGTTTTCACTGTGTTTATAGATATACCCAGATCGTCGGCCACCTCCTGATATTTCATCTCCCGAAAAAATACGCCTTGAATAATCTCCCGGGTCTGTTCCGGCATTTTCTCGATTGCAATTTCCACCTCTTGGATCAACTCGTCATTCCACCTCATCATTTCCTCCTCTGCGACATCTTCCCGGAACACATCTAAGTGGTCCCGCAACACATCTTTCTTTTTCAGCCGGTTCAAACAGTTATTCTTTACCGATCGAAACAGGTAGGTCTTCGTTGCCTCATTCTGGATTTTCTGGTATGCATCGTCTTTCCAGAAATTGATAAACACTTCCTGAATTACATCCTCCGCCTCTTCCTCCGAAACCAAAAAACTAAGAGCATACAGGTACATCGGCTTCGAGTATTCTTTATAAATATTCTCGAATCCTTCCTTTTTTCCTGCTCTATTTTTCGGTTTTTCCATCTTTTATCGCCG
>CAZMAE010000115.1:0-2210 GCA_964564205.1 uncultured Odoribacter sp.
CAAACTCGACCGCCGCGTCATTGCCCATGAACCGCTCGGCTTCCATGACTACAACAATTTGCAGATGAACTCATTTGCCGTGGTCAGTGATTCCGGCACGCTCCCCGAGGAGTCGAGCTTCTTCCTCTCGGTCGGCAAACCGATTGCCGCCGTGTGCATCCGCACCTCGACCGAACGCCCCGAAGCCCTCGACAAAGGCGACTTCATCCTCGCCGGCATCGACGAGCACTCCCTGCTCCAAGCCGTCGACGTCGCTGTCGAAATGAACCGCAACAATCACCTCGGCCTCCCCGTGCCCAACTATACCGACGAGTGCGTCTCCACCAAAGTCGTCAAACTCATCCAGTCCTACACCGGCGTAGTCAATAAAATGGTATGGAGAAAATAAGTCGGGTGGTTAATACTCAAAATTCCCCCCCCCAGAAAAAAAGCGACTTAAATCGCACTGTTCGGATATCACATATCGATGCCTTGAGAGGACTTGCCATATTGTTAGTCGTTTATAGCCACAGTTTAGTATTACTCACCAGTAATACTAATCTTAGTGAACTTAATGGATTTTTTATTAAATTTAGAATGCCACTATTCTTTTTCATCAGTGGATATTTCTTATATAGTTCAAATTACAATGCCAATTTATTAAAGAGAAGAACATTCAACAGGTTAAACAGACAGTTTTTTCCAACATTATTAATATGGCTAACATTTTGTATATTGACTGTACCAATTAGTTGGGAGTCAATAGTAAGATTGCCTTTTAATCCTGATAAACACGGATACTGGTTCACGTTTGTGTCTGTTGAATATTTTCTGATGTTTGCTCCAATTAGCTATGTCCTTTGTAAGTATGGGATGCGAAAACAAATACAAAATACTTGTTTCATCTGTATGGGTCTCATGTTTACTGCTTTGTATGGACTTTCGCGATTATGTTATTCATCTTCGATATTTACTACAGTAAGTCACCTTGTGTGTCTCAATCACTTATTAAAATATTCTATTTATTTTATTGTCGGAATATTATACAAGATTAACCAAAATGAGATTAATAAATATGTCCTTGGCCATTGGGCAATCATCACATATCTTTGTGTATCATTTTATATGCTGATTTATAACCCATCACATTATGGTTTCGTTAATGAAATTATTACAAGCTTGGCCTTAGTCGCTTTAATTTATACGTTAACATATCATATATACCGTATTCCTTTAATCTCAAATAGCACTTTATCCATTTTGTTACAAAACATAGGGCAAATGACACTTGAAATATACCTACTTCATTATTTTGTAATTCATATACTTAAATACACTCAGATTAGCGATTATTTATATAAATATATCAATTCTTGGATAGAATTCCCTGTATTTGTCATGACAAGTTCTTTTATCATAGCAATATGCTACTCGTTTGTGTGGATTTTAAAGAGGTTGAATGTTTATGATAGGATATTCAAACCAACAATCATACGTTTGTAACCATACTTAAAAAACTAAGAAGCTGAGAAAGCGAAAGACGTTATAACATTTTGGATTGGAACGAGTTTTTCGCCAAAGATTGTCAAGCTCATACAATCGCACAATAGTGTTGTCAACAAGATGGTTGGCGTTAGATGGGAACTCAAACGTCTTTTATAAGATTAATTCAGTTTTTGTATCTCATTCTCTATATTTTTGATTTTTGCATTATTAGAAGCTGTTTAAAATAATGCAATCAATAGATTTCCTTTTGTCAAAAGGTTAATCAAGTAAGATTTGTATATGATCTTAATCTCCATTACTTTATTGCTGGTTCTGCTTGAATTGGCCTACTTCTGTGTGGCCGACAGGTTCAATATTATTGACAAGCCGAACATGCGGTCGTCGCATACATCCATTACCCTACGTGGCGGTGGCATAGTATTCCTTTTCGGAGCGTGGATTTATGCCGCGTTCTATGGTCTCGATTATGGGTGGTTTCTGCTCGGACTGACACTTATCGGATTGGTGAGCTTCATCGACGACATCCATTCGCTACCGGATTCAGCGAGGCTTGTGGTGCAGTTCGCGGCGATGTTCCTGATGTTCTACCAATTCGGCATTCTCAACTGGCATGACTGGTGGATTGTACTTATTGCTTTAATTGTGTGCGTCGGCATAACCAACGCCTACAACTTTATGGACGGCATCAACGGCATAACAGGCGGCTACTCGCTCGCCGTTCTCGC
>CAZMAE010000116.1:0-2926 GCA_964564205.1 uncultured Odoribacter sp.
TACGGCTCGGAGGCCAAGTGTAAGGAAGCCGGAAAGATGTCGGTGGAGGGAAAGGATTATGTCGTACAGGATGGAGATATGATGAATTTCCGGTTTAACGTGTAGCGTGCAGTTAAGCTGTAAGGCCGGAAAGCGCCGGTCGGAGGACAGCGCCCCGAAAGTTTCAATACGGACTTTCGGGGCGCTGTCGGTTTACCGCATATCTATGACTTCGACATCCGGATGTCCGGAGGGGTCAAATTTGAAGAATCCGTCTGCGGGAGCCGGGTTGAGAGGTTTCACCGAACTGATGCTGATGGTAACCTGGTTGCCGTCTTTGCCGAAAGAGGTGACTTCCAGAATTTCATTGGTGCCCGGATTTACCCGGATGCCGATTTTTTCGAAGTTTTTTTCTTCCTGGGGATAAAGTTCGATGTATACTGAGCTGCTATTGACTGAGGGGATCAGTTTCTGGTTAAATCCCTGATTATGGATGTCGAACAAAGTCACAGGGTTCAGAAATCCTTCCTCTTCTTCGCTGGGTTTTTTAATGTTTACTTCCTTGACTTCGGGCATATAGGTGTAAATGACTTTCCCGTCGTAGTAATTTTCCACGTCCATAAGGTTCAGTTTGTAAAGGTTGCCTTTCATCCAGGCTTTTCCCGGATGGGTTTCGCGGATATTTTCCGTTTTGTTTTCCATGGACAGGGTGAAAGTTATTTCAGCGGCCGGGTAGGCTTTGAATTTGGCGGCTGCCCGGTCCAGAATCTCTTTGGCTTTCGCATCGTTTTGAGCTGCGACGCTGAAAGTGAATGCAATGAAGAATAAAGTTGTAAGATATCGCATAATAAATCGTTTAATGGTTCCTTTGTTCCGACACAAAGATAAGGATTGTATCGTATATTCTGAAATTTTACTTAGTTTTGTGGTTAAAATGCCGCATGCTCCTGATTCGTCTGAATCGGGGCGGTATGCCGGGAGTTTGAATTTTAAATCAGAAAATTATGATGTTGTTATTCATCAAGCTAGGCGTTTTTGACATTCTGGATATTTTAATCGTAGCTTTTATTTTCTATCAGGTTTACCGTTTGGTGAAGGGGACAACGGCTATCAATATTTTTGCCGGCATTTTCATTTGTTATCTGGCTTATTTGCTGGTCAGGGCTTTCAATATGGAATTGATCTCGTCGATTCTGGATAAATTTATCGGTGTGGGGGTGATTGCTTTGTTGATTGTGTTTCAACCGGAAGTGCGCCGTTTTTTGTTGTTGCTGGGTAGCCGTTACAATCTGCAGAATATATTCAATCTGGAGAAATTTTTTGACAAACCGGGCATTCATGAGGAGGTCTCGGAGGCTATCGTATTGGCTTGTACTAATTTTTCGGCCACGAAGACGGGGGCTTTGATTGTTTTTCAGCAGAATACCGAGTTGTCCAATTATGCGCAGACCGGGGTGTTGCTGAAAGCTAAGGTGACCGATGAATTGGTCGAAAATATTTTTTTTAAAAATACGCCCCTGCATGACGGGGCCCTGATCATCAATGATAATAAGTTGCTGGCGGCGCGTTGTATTTTACCGGTGTCCGACCGGCTGGATATTCCCGGAAGCATGGGGTTGCGCCACCGTGCGGCTCTGGGGCTCAGCTCGGTGAGTGACGCCTATGTGGTGGTGGTTAGCGAGGAAACAGGGAACATTACCTTTTTTAAGGATGGAAATTATAAGGTGAAAATCGCTCCGGAACAGTTGAAAAAATTCCTGTGTGGCGATTTTTCAGGGTTTGAAGTGCAATAGCGTGTTTAATTTTTGTAAATTGGCATCAGTTTTACATTCCTGTTTAGTATATGGTGACAAGAAGAGATTTTATTAAAAAAAGCGGTTTGGCTATTGCTGCAGCAGCAATGAGCGGGGGCCCCCTGAAGGCTGTGATGGATCTGGGAAGGAAAGAAAAAGGAGCGGGCGGCTATGTGACCAACCGGCCCCGGCCGGAGGACAGGCATTTTACCTCCAAAGCTGTGGAGGAGGTTATCGCATCGGTTAAAAAGCAGGTGAAGGATCCCAAATTGGCCTGGATGTTTGAAAATTGTTTCCCCAATACTTTGGATACCACCGTGGAGTTTAAAGTGAGGGACGGGAAGCCCGATACCTTTGTCATCACGGGCGATATCAATGCCATGTGGCTCCGGGATTCGGGAGCTCAGGTGTGGCCTTACGTCGCTTTGTGCAACAGGGATGAGCAGCTGCGGCTGTTGATTGCCGGGGTCATTCACCGGCAGACGAAGTGTATCTTGCTGGATCCTTATGCCAATGCCTTTACTCATGATGCGGAATCGAGTGAATGGGCGAAGGATTATACGGACATGAAGCCTTTTGTGCATGAGCGGAAATGGGAAATAGATTCTTTGTGTTATCCCATTCGTCTGGCCTACCATTATTGGAAGACGACGGGAGATGTCAGTGTATTTGATGCGGAGTGGAGGAAGGCCATGTCGTTGGTTGTGCAGACGTTTAAAGAACAGCAGCGCAAGGAAAACAGAGGGCCTTACCGTTTCCAGCGGAATACTCCCCGGGCTTCGGATACCCTCAATGTTGACGGTTGGAATAATCCGGTGAATCCGGTAGGGATGATTGTGTCCTGCTTCCGGCCCTCGGATGATGCGACGATATTCGGTTTTCTGGTCCCCTCCAATCTTTTTGCCGTTCAATCGCTGAGACAGCTGGCGGAGATTTCGGAAAAGGTGGTTATGGATCTGGCTTTTGCCGGTGAGTGCACGGCTTTGGCCGATGAGGTGGAGGCGGCTGTCCGGAAGTATGCGGTGGTCAACCATCCTGAATACGGGAAAATGTATGCTTTTGAGGTGGACGGATATGGAAGTGCTTATTGGATGGACGATGCCAATGTGCCGAGTTTGCTGGCCTTGCCTTACCTGAATGCCCTGCCGGCTGAT
>CAZMAE010000117.1:0-2347 GCA_964564205.1 uncultured Odoribacter sp.
GATAACTCCTAACCTCGCCTTTTTCAAATATCGACGTTCGGCATCTCCAAAAGCCTTTTCGGGATCAGCATCTTCATATTTCTTTCCAGCCATACTCGGCAGTAATTTCGTACCCTCAAGCACTAAAGGTTCCATACTTGAGCCATCTTCGTTCTTGTATAAACCGGCAAACTGCAGAATAGTAGAAACCCGCTGCAATCCATCAACGATATCCCAAACTCCATCGGTACGTTGATATACAAAGATAGGAGGGACAGGGAAGTTTAGTAAGAAAGATTCTATTAGTCTGGATTTTTGAGAATTAGACCAGCGAAAGAATCGCTGAAATTCAGGATGAATGTCAAGATCCCCCTCCTTATACATGCTGATAATTTCACCAACAGACATACTATAATTGTCGGTAATAATCTCTTTGCTTTTCTGCTCTATTTCCTCGTGTAATGTATTCATAAATAAAACTTTATTGCTTGTTTGTTTGTTGTTACGGGCATAAAGATAACAAAAATTCTCGATATAAGGAAGAAAAATATCTATTCCCGACCTTCTTTCTATTATCAATTGCAAGATTAAGTATTTTGCACTTGCCGGTTGAGAGTAAGGCCGTTCACCTCCTCGACAAAGGCATCGTACTCGTCAGGGTGGGCGTCCATCCACGACTTTACCTCCTGCTTGAATCACTCGAAATCTTCGCGTGCCATAGTCTATCTATCTTATTTGAGCAACTGTCATTCGCCTAATGCCAGCAGCCATTTCCACGCTGGAACGACATTTATAGTCTTGCTGTCTCGCTCCAGAATCGCCTCTTCATCAACCGTAACAATGGTCAGCTTATCACAATCCGTTGCTTTAGAGGCTTCCAAAATGCCATTGATTTCACGCGCTCTGGTATTGTCATCCGACATATCCCAGGTAACCTGTATCAGTTCATCGATATGTCCATTCCGCTGAACGACAAAATCGCACTCGGCAGACTCCTGGAAATAAAAAATGCGGTCTGCCGGGTTCAGGTTGCGGTTTAGGTGCAGGAATACGATGTTTTCCAACAGTTTACCGTTATCATCGCTCTGCGGGAGCAGCACGGCACTGCGCAATCCGTTGTCGATGCAGTAATATTTTTTCTGCGACCTCTGTTCTTTTGCTAAGGAACGTTCATATTTGGGTATGCGAATAAACAGAAAAACACCGCACACATAATCAGCCCATCTGTAAAGCTCGTCTTTGTTTATTCGCAAACCCTGAGATTTGATGTCGTTATATATGGACAATATCGAAGTCGGTTTGGTCAGATTCGCCATTATGCGTTTGACAAAGTATCGGAGGACCGGCAAGTTAGCTATCCCGTAGTGTTCGGCAACATCTTTCAGTAGCATGGTGTCGAAATAACCGTTCAGAAGCTGCAATTTCTCAGTTTCCGATACGGTCAATACCACTTCCGGAAAAGCACTTGCATGATTGTACTCGGCAAAAGCATTCCTGACCTTTGCCTTGTCCTGTTCGAGATAACTGTCCGTGTTGACACCTTTGAAGCGGCAATACTCGTTAAAAGAGAGCGGATATGTTCTATATTCGAGCGGATAGCCTCGCAAAGCCGTCCCCAGTTCCGTCGACAGCATCGTGGCATTGCTCCCGCATATATAGATATTCTTGCAATAACTTTTATATACCCGCAAAACGAAATATTCCCAGCCCTCGACAATCTGGATTTCATCGAAGAACATGTACACGTCTTTTATGGGTACGTCAGGATACATCTCCATATAGGAGGCAATCACCTCATCCAAGTCATCGGAGGTCATCTTCTTCAAACGCTCGTCGTCGAATCCTATCCATAGAATGTTTTGAGTTGGGACTCCACTTTCAAGCAGTGCATTAATCGCTATCATCATCAATGTGGACTTGCCGCATCTGCGCACACCGGGTATGGTGATTATCTTCTTGCGGTTTATCGGCAACTCCTCGTCACGATGAATAACATCGAATGGCATCTCGTGCTGCTTGAGGGCAATCAACGACTTAATGGTATCCTTTCTCATAATCGGTCTAATGTTTTATAGTGTAAAGATACGCGGTTTCCTTAAATAACGGAAATTATTTGCAGAAATTTCCCATTTCCACGGAAATGCCTCTGCGGCATTTGTGCGTGTTTTATCAATTCTTACGCCTCCAATGGTTCCTTGAATCGTATCTTCAATGGAATTGTCGCTATGGCGGCATCTTAAACTTCCTCCAGATTAAGTAGTTGAAGCAGTGACGATATGTGCGGCGGGGTGGGGAGAGTATGGAGCGGCGAAGCATTAAAAAGCAACGGGCGGTGAAACATTGTTTCACCGCCCGTTATTCGTGGGCC
>CAZMAE010000118.1:0-3043 GCA_964564205.1 uncultured Odoribacter sp.
CGGCAAGGTGGCTTATCTGTTCAACCGATACAATGAAGAGAAAACCATAAATATTCTTCTTTACTGCCACCACCACAAAAATCTCGAAGCAACGCAGATGCAACACCTGTTGCGCGAATGGATATACGAGTACATAGGCGATACTCCTGAAAAGCGAGCGGCATTGATCAGCAAGACGAGGGTTTCGCCGCTGTTCCATATCGGAACCAAGTGGAATATGAACTTGTGCTATCCCGACAACGTCGAATTGGGAACCACCGAGAAAGCCATCAAGGCCCGATGGTCGAGTCGTTTCGTCGAGATTCTGGCGGGCCAGTGCTTCCACAATGATGTTTGGATGAAGAACTGGGACGGCGAGGGCCGTCCGTTCAACAACAGTTATATGCTCCGCGATTTCAAATTCTCGGATACCATATATGACGGATTTAAGGCTGAAGGCAAAGAGGGAAAGATGCTTATCGACCGTGATTATTACGATCGTATGCGCCGACTCTTCTGCGAGAGTAACAATGAGCATCATTTCTTTGCCGATCCGGCACTTGCGTGGGATGTATCGGCCTCTGTCGGCAATGACGGCTCACTCTATATCATCGAGCAGTTGTCGAAAGTCGCTGAAGCCATATCTGCAGCCCGCGAGGCTCAAATCGCCGAGCAGACCGCGACAGCAAGCAATAACTGCTACAAGATTCTTGCCGAGTATTTCAAATCGTCGGATGTGGACGAACTGCTCGAAAGCAATATCCGCAAGGCCAACGGCATTTTCCGCGAAATGGAGTTCTCCTGCCAGACGGATCCCGAATATTTTGGCCATCTTTTGCAGGCGCTGCAACTCACCGAGTCGGAGAGTTTCAAGGCGCTTCACAAGTTGATCCCCAGGCTTACGGCTACGGTGCACGACGATTCGCTGATAGTCGATTACGAATTGATTCGCAAACGTTGTGACAACTTCTCAGGGTGCGATACCGAAGCCGAAAAGTGGCAGCGTCTGCTTGATAAGTACCATTTTTCGAGCATAGACGAGGCTATGGACTATCTTTCGTCGAAAAAGATAGATATAAAGCAGTTGTTCCGCGGAGAGACCATACGCCGTAAGAATTCGGCCGTAATATCGCATGACCTTATGTATTTGTGGGAACGCAATATTACAGGCAGTCTGTTCATGAACAATTTTGCCGGTGACGATCAAGTCAATGAATTGGTGTTGTCGAATCTTACAGAGTCGATATTGAGTACCGCCGCGAATGTCGAGTTGAGACAGCGTATCGAACAGACGATCTCCGACTATGTGGATGTCCTGAACGCTTCGACCATTAATGAAGATTTGGTTGCGGATATGGTAGCAACGGCCATCAGCGATTTCGTTACCGATTTCGGCTACCGATACTTGACTAATGAGCAGATAGAGCGCACCAAACGAGTGGCCGCAGAGCGTAATATACCGTGTTTCAACTGGTTGGAAAAAGATCGCAAGGAGACTTGGGACGCAGATGAAATGACTTCGCTGCTGAATGATATTTTGGCATCCGACCGGAAATACACACCCGCTTATGATGCCAATTACAACAGATGGATAGAGTATATGTATATTTCGTTTATCGCAAATATTAATGTTCCCGAATTTAATCGCGAAGCCAATGAACAACTGAAAGTGATTCTTGACGAATTAAAGAAATGAGACTATGAATCTGAATGACAACAATAAATCGCGAGCCCCGTTTTGGAAACCTTGGGGAGTATGCGGATGTTTATGGAGAACCTTGGTTTTCTTGCTCGGACTTATCCTTCTCTGTTTTCTGTTCGCATTGTTGAGGGAGAGCGATTTTTCGGGTCGATCGGACGACCCTGCGATAGATCCGACCAAACTTGTCGACAGACTCTTCAAACGCGACCCGTACAGGAATCTGCCTGTTGAACTGCGCGATACGAGTATTGTAAGAGAATGGTTCGACAGTATCCCGGGTGTTCCGGAACTGCCTGCACCGAAAGACAATTACATTCCGCCCGTAGATAGTACGCGAATAATCGTCAATCCAGGGGATTCATCATCGTATGCGGTGTGCGACGAGCTCATCGTGTTCTTCAATTCTCAGGATTTGAAGCGCGATATGGCCGATTTCGCCCGCCGTTACAAACAGTTGTATCCGAATTCCGCATACTCTATACCGTATTATAATCCTGTTATTGGGACGATGTTGCTGTCGGTGCCCGAGGAGGAACTTATGCAGGTGGCCGAGGAACTGCCGCAGAAAATCACGGACATAGATTTCAAAATAGCGACCAATGATGTTCTGGAACAGAGCGCCATGCCGTCGGACCCCGATTTCAAAGTAAGCAAATACGACGAATATTTCAAATTGATTCAGGCCTATGATGCTTGGGACATTACGCAGGGGTCCGAAGATATACGAGTAGCTATCGTGGACAGCTATTTCGACCTTTCGAATCCGGAAATAGGCGAACGGTATGTAGACAGAATACATATTCCGTCGAAGACGCGAATGGTGTTGCCGCCTGCCGCCGCACCTACCGCCGATGACGTAGCTCTCTATTGTCACGGTTCGCACGTTGCGGGTATTGCAATAGGTGCGCAGGACAATAGTCTGGGCTGCTCGGGCATAGCCCCCAAGTGTACGTGGATCCCCATTGCCTTGGGCAATCAAATGACTGCATTCAACCTTATGGAAGGTATTTTATATGCGGTTTACAACGGTGCCGATGTGGTCAATTTCTCCATAGGCAAGGCTTATCCTCCCGAATTTAAGGATATTCCGATTGGCGATCAGATAAAGTTTGCCGAAGGCTACAATAAAATGGGCGAGGACCTGTGGGAATATATCATCAAAACGGCCAATGACCACAACTGCGTGTTATGTACGTCGGCGGGCAATAACAGTTTGTTGATGGGTATGGATCCTAAAAACCGCAGTTTGAATCTTATAAAGGTCGAGGCTGTCGATAATCAGGGACAGATCGCCGAATTCAGCAATTTCGGCGAAGTTCCCGATGCGAATGTCCATTACAGTACGGTGTCGGCCCCGGGAGT
>CAZMAE010000119.1:0-4156 GCA_964564205.1 uncultured Odoribacter sp.
TAAGGAGTTGGTCTACTTCTTTTTTTCTTTTATTTAGGACAATATGGTGCAGAAACTCAAGGAAAATGCCAAAGCGAAAGGATATGTGAAGTGATTATCTCATCTTCTCCTTTTCGGTTTTTCTTTCAACAGCGGATGCCGTATGTCATATTCTTTCTTCCCGTATTCGGGGGTTGACAGTAAATCTGAGGGAATCTGTTTGCCTTCCTGAAGTGCTCTTTGAATTAAGTACTCCAATGCGGCAGCATAAGCATAATGGTTGTAAGCATCGTCCCTGTCATAAAGATTGTAGGCTACATACCGGGTATAACGGACTTTTTGGGCCAATTGCTCGAAACTCAGTTCGTTGTCCCGGTACTTCGGATTCACCCGGGTATAAAAGGACAGTTGTTTTACAAATTTGTGCTGATCGATCGTTGTGTCGGCAATCAGTGAATCTACATACTTCCAGGCTTCATCCTGATTTTTTTGCTGAAACAGTCCGGACATACGGGCCATTTTCAGGTTATATTTCTTCCCCTCGAAATCAACCAGACTGTCTACGAAGGCTGACGGTGCATAGGCGGTTGCACTGGCCAGTTTTTGATCCACTTCTTTTTTCCCGAAAAGGTCTGTGAATTGCCGGTAATTGTCGGAGATTTGCCGTACATAGGGATTCCGGTAACCGGTAATGCAATCCCGGTACAAACTCCAGATTTCAGGGTCGGTCAGCTTGCCTCCCATTTCCAGTAATTTTTCAAAATCCTTTTCTACGTCCCGGTTCCCGGAAGTCTTTTTATACCGGATGTAATCTATCAGGAAATTTTTATCGTATTTCCCGCTCTTGTATTTTTCCGTTAAGTATACAGAACTGAGCTTCGGGTTCAAAGCTCCTTGCACATCGGCGATGAAATCGGCTGCCGCTTTATTCCCTCCGCTCCGGTGGATAAGTTCTTGTGTTTTCGGATTCACGAAAATGTAGCTCGGGTAGGAGTGTATCCCGTATTTTTTCGCCAGCTCGCGTCCTTTTCCTTTTTCGGCGTCGATTTTCAGACAGACGAAGTTTTTATTGTACACTTCGCCGACCTGTGGTAGCGGAAAAACCTTCAATGCCATATTCAGACACGGTCCGCACCATTCGGTGAAAAAATCGATAAAAATCTTTTTCTTCTCTTTTTGGGCCAAAGCCACTGCTTCGTCCCACGTCCCGTGGAAAAAGCGGATTCCGCTTTCCTGCGCGGAGGCAGGAAGCAGAATCGCTAAAAATAACAGACTATACAGAATCTTTTTCATCAGGATTAATTTTTAGTTACCACTTTCATAGCCCGGGCACTGATATAGCCTAAATATTCGGAATTGTCACTCCGGGGAGTTTTGGAAGCTTCAGTGCCGGTATTGAAATTGTAGTAATAAAAGGTCTTCTTTTGAGAGCCGTTTTCCACTTTTGTTGTGGAAGAATATACGTTTCCGTTCAGAAGCTGACCTCCGATGGATTCCAGTGCTTCATTGATTTTCGTCAAATCGGCATTGGCGGCTGCCAGTTCTTCAATGGCCGGCAAATACCAGCCTGTTTCTCCTGCTACGCTGTATTCCGAAGCCCAAACGAAAGCTGCATCATCGGCATTGTACGGATTTTCGAAAGTATTGTTGCGTGCCAGCATGTCTTGGGTATTCTGATAACCATTTTCCCGGTCCGGAGTTTGGAAATCAAGTCCGAGCCCTTCTTCCCTGCCGCAATAAAGAACCGTTCCCCAATCTCCCGGTTTTCTGGGAGAGATGATTTTCCCTTGCCGGATATTGTCCTGATTTACCCATACCACAACGCCGATGGGTTCGAAATTTTCGTTGTAGTAAATGTCTCCGACTTTGAAATAACTCCTCGGTTCGGTGATTTTAAAGTAAATATTGGCCGAAGTTTCCTGACCGTTCAGACGGGCTGTAAATCTGATCTCTCCTTCTCTGGCTATAGCGGCAAAATAATCTTTGGGTACTGCGATGGAAACGTTTTTTCCGTTTACGGTAATCGTCCATCCTTTGGGTTCCGTGAAATCCAGTTGGGCGCCTTCGGTGAAATTAATCTTAAAATCGATGGTTTTGCCGCATTCTGTCTGGATTGAGTCGATTTCGCAGGAAATAAACAAATTTTCCGGATTGGCATTCAGCGGATGTGTCTCCAGAAATTCCCACATGTAAGGACAACAGTATTTCAATGAAATGCCGTGTCCGACATCTTTCAGCGAATAGATTTCGATATCGCCTTTCGCTCCGTTCCATTTGCGGGTGGTAACCTGGGTGTAGTCGGGAATGGAAAAGGTGTCGGTTACTACTCCGGAAGCAAAATATCCGCCGACTCTTTCCGCCCAGTTGGTGACGTCACTCACCAAACCCGAATGTACCACCGTCTGGTCGTCTTCACCGGCGAACACCCGAACAGGTACGCAACGGGCCGGAAAATGGGTCTGGTTGTCGGTATTCATGCGTCCTGCCCGGGGAGCGATGGATGCTACGACTTCCGGACGTTCGAAGGCCAGTACCCAGGAAAAAATGGCTCCGCTGGACTGACCGGTCGAATAAATCCGGTTTTCATCGATGGCCGGGGTACAGCCTTTGAAATAGTTTACCATGGCGTCAAAGAAAGGCAAGTGATTTTCGCTGTTTTGCCAATTGATATAAGCGATGTCGCTGTTCTCATGCTCTACACGTTCACCCACAGGATAACAAATAATGCAGTTTTCCTGAATAGCCAATTGTGCCAACGGGTCGGAATTACCGATGTTCTTTATCGGGTCGGGCACTGCGCCTGTTTTGTTATATTCCCAGCTTCCGTGAAATTCGAAAATCAGCGACGGATTTCCATAGGCTGCAATAGGCATGTAGTATTTGAAACGGCGTTCGATGGTTTGACCGTCAGGTTGCGTTACATTCAATTTGACGGTATGAAAACCGGGGACCAGTTGTCCTTCCGGCAGTTCTTCCTCTTCATCTTTGTCCTCGTTCTCTACTTTGTCGATGGTAACATTTTCCTTTTGCTGCGGTTCATAGATGGAATCATCTTCCGAGCAGGCGAAAAAAAGGAACGAGATGAGTATCGGTAATAATAGTTTCAGTTTTTTCATGATTCACTTCATTAATATTGATCGACTAATACATCCTGGTAATTCAGACCGTCTCTCCAAAGTGTCTGAAATTTGATTTTGACATCCACCGGAATTCCCGCTATGCCTTTGGCAGATTTCTGTTCATTGTAGGTTACCGAAACGTTGGAGGCATTCAGGTCGAACCAAAGTACATCGCCTTTCGGTTCTTCTCCGGAGGCTTCCGCATCGTTCCCGTATCGGGATACGCCCAGTAACAGCGTCTGTTCGGACCGGGAGACGAACAGGGAAGTGATTTTGGCTTCCGGACCATAACCCAATTCCGACAGACTGAATATCGGAGTGTTGGAGGGAGCTGTACCGCTGTTGATCGCGTTCAACAAGTTGTAACGGTATAATTTATCGCCGTTGGTAAAAAACAGATACTCATTGAATTTCATCATGTAGAATTTGCTTTGTGCACTGATGACACCGCTGCAATCTATCTCTTTGACTAATTTTTTTGTATCGGTCGTACCGTTTGAGCCTCCTTTCCCGTTTTGTAAAATCACCATCCGGCAGTTATCGCCGTTGTTCAGGATGGCTAAACTGGTGTTGTCGGCGATTACCGTTGCGGAGCCCCACAAGAGATTGTTATACTGGGGGAACGCTTTTACATCTGTTTCCAGAATGCTGTATATGCTGCTTGAACCCCCGTTGTAACAGAAACGGTGATTGGTTTGATCGAACAGGATGAAATCTCCGACATTACACCCTAGGTACATGTTGGTACCATAGGACTCTATGTTACTCATATCATCCCAATACCCGAACGAAGACAGCTTACCGTTTTCATAAGGACTTTTCAGATTGGCATTCGCACGGGATGAACCCAAGGTGAAGTGGTTCATGGTATATAAACGGCCACCCCCGATTTGCATGAAGTAGTTGTCGTTATATAACCTGTTATATCTGATTTGCATACGGGTTGCGCCGATCGTTTCCTCTATATATTCCGGTTGGTAAGTACTGATATCCGGGGTTGGGTAGGGCAGCATGAATTGGGTGTAATGGGCTCCCGTCAGGTAGGGGGTGATGCTGTC
>CAZMAE010000120.1:0-1715 GCA_964564205.1 uncultured Odoribacter sp.
CTCCGGTGTCCATTATCCAAAGCTATACAAAGGCACTGAAGGACGGCTACTCTACACCGGAGCAGACGGAACAATATATCGACACTATCCTCGACGCCACCGAAAAGCTGAACGTCATGATTACAAATATATTAAAGCTCAGCAAGTTGGAAAATCAGCAGATATTTCCGGAAGCTGAAACCTACCAGCTCGGAGAACAGCTTCGGCGCTGCGCTCTGAATTTTATGGAAAAATGGCAAGAAAAAGAAATTAACTTTGAAATTGATGTGGCAGATGTTGCGGTGCATTATGATTCGTCCCTGCTGGAATTGGTCTGGAATAACCTGTTGTCAAACGCTATCAAGTTTACAGACAAGGGAGGACATGTCTCCCTTATTTCAAAGGTGACAGAGAGTACCGTGCAGGTAACGGTAAAGGACTCCGGCTGCGGAATGGACGACGAAACCTGCAATCGGATCTTTGAAAAGTTTTACCAGGGAGATACTTCCCATGCTTCAGAGGGAAATGGACTCGGCTTGGCCTTGGCGGGCAAGATCGTAGACATCACCGGCGGAAAGATTAAGGTGGAAAGCAGCCCCGGCGCAGGAACGGTGTTCACCGTAGAATTGAATATCTGATACTTCGATTATGACTCCCGCAGAGATGCGGGAGTTTTATGTTTCATATTTCATTAACAAAAATCGGGGAAGAGATAAACAACTGCGCTGTATCATAAGATAACAAACTGAATGGGAGGTGAAGATATGAAGCGGTTATATATTATTACGGGGGCGAAAGGTCATTTGGCAACCACGATTATCCGCTACCTGAGAAATGAAGACTGTCATATCAGGGGGTTGATTCTACCCATGGAAGAGGGGGAGGATGATAGGCAGCTCACCTATTACAAGGGGGATGTTACCATGCCGGAAACATTGGAAAATGTCTTTTCGGATACAGAGTGCAACGAAGTTATCGTAATTCATGCAGCCGGAATCGTAAGCATCGCAGAGAATGTTACGCCGCAGCTTTACAATGTTAATGTCACCGGAACAAAAAACATTGTAGCTCAGTGCATCCGTCACCATGTGAAGAGACTTGTCTATGTCAGCTCCGTTCATGCAATCTCGGAATCCAAAGAACATCTCACCATTTCGGAAGCCTTAAGCTTTTCGGGAGAAACGGTGACGGGAGCCTATGCAACTACAAAAGCGGAAGCAACTCAGGATGTATTGGATGCGGTTAAAAACGACGGTTTGGATGCGGTTGTTGTTCATCCTTCAGGCATTATCGGGCCTTATGATGAAGGCAATAATCACGTGGTGCAGCTCATCCGGATGTATATTTCCGGCAGGCTCCCGGCAGGAGTAAGCGGCGGGTACGATTTTGTGGATGTGCGGGATGTGGCAAAGGGTTGTCTGGCAGCGGCCGAAAAAGGAAAAACCGGCAACTGCTATATTCTTTCCAACAGATATTTTACGATTGGGGAACTGCTCGAATATGTCCGCAAAATAGTAGGAGGCAGGAAAAAAATCTGCATGCCCATCAGGATGGCTCGCGCTTTTGTACCGTTTTTTGAATGGCTTGCGAAAGCAAGTCACACAAGACCCATTTATACAAAGTATGCCCTTTACACTCTTTCAAGCGACGGGTGGTTTTCCCACGATAAAGCGACTTCTGAATTGGGCTATCGCCCGCGGGATATGGAAAAGACCATCGCCGATACGATTCAGTTC
>CAZMAE010000121.1:0-2102 GCA_964564205.1 uncultured Odoribacter sp.
ATTTGGGGTTTTGGTTGCGATTATCTTTTGGGTGATTTTCAACGGGCAAATGCCGGGAACTGTCAGGCGGGTTCCAGCGTCATGGTTCCATAAAAAACGAGGTACCGGATCCAACCGATGCCTCGTTTCATGTTGCTTAGCAGACAGAATTTACCAGGCAAACATTGGCCGGGAATGCATCATGGCATTCACCTCTTCTTTTACGGCTGCAATGGTTGCTTCGTTATCCGGATCGGATAAGATTTTATCGATCATCTCTACGATCACTTTCATGTCCTCTTCTTTGAGTCCCCGGGTGGTAATGGCGGGAGTTCCTACCCGGATACCGGAAGTCTGGAAAGGTGAGCGGCTGTCGAAAGGCACCATGTTTTTATTGATGGTGATGTCGGCTTTCACCAAAGTATTTTCAGCTTTTTTACCGGTAAGTTCCGGGAATTTTGTTCTCAGGTCGATCAGCATGCAATGATTGTCTGTTCCTCCGGAAACCACTTTATAGCCCTTGTCGATGAAGGCCTGTGCCATAACTTTGGCGTTGCGCTGAACTTGTTTGGCATAATCGGTATAGGAGTCGGAAAGTGCTTCCCCGAAAGCCACGGCTTTCGCTGCGATCACATGTTCCAGCGGTCCGCCTTGCTGACCCGGGAATACGGCGAAGTTCAGCACCTGGGACATCATTTTGATTTCTCCCTTCGGAGTCTTCAGCCCCCAGGGATTCGGGAAGTCTTTCGGCAACAGGATCATACCTCCGCGTGGACCACGCAGGGTTTTGTGTGTGGTGGTGGTAACAATATGGCAATATTCGAACGGATTGTTTAAGAGGCCTTTGGCGATCAAACCTGCCGGATGAGCCATGTCGTACATCAACAAGGCACCCACTTTGTCGGCGATTTCACGCATCCGTTTGTAGTCCCAGTCGCGGGAGTATGCGGATGCTCCCGAAACAATCATTTTGGGTTTGTGCTCCAGAGCCAGTCGTTCCATTTCGTCGTAGTCCACCAAGCCGGTGTCTTCTTTGACGTGATAAGCTACCGGATGATAGTTGATACCCGATAAGTTTACGGGTGAACCGTGGGACAGGTGTCCTCCGTGGGCCAGGTCGAGTCCCAGATAGGTGTCACCGGGTTTCATGCAGGCGAAAAATACGGCTGCGTTTGCCTGAGCTCCGGAATGGGGTTGAACGTTTGCGTATTCGGCCCCGAAAAGTTGGCATGCCCGGTCGATAGCCAGTTGTTCGGTCTGATCCACAATCTGACAACCTCCATAGTAACGGGCTTTGGGATAGCCTTCTGCATACTTGTTGGTGAGGCAGGATCCCATGGCTTCCATGACTTCTTCACTGACGAAGTTCTCGGAAGCAATCAGTTCGATTCCTTCTTTCTGACGTTGACATTCTTTTTGAATCAGGTCAAATATTTGTGTATCTCTTTTCATATTAAAGTATTTTAATTTTGCTGCCAAATTTAAAGGAAATCCTTTTGGAAAGCAAAGCATTTTAAACATTTATTTGAGAGGAGAGGTTGAAATTGCAAGGTTCTGGTTTCGGGGCGGCAGATGAGGGAGAAGAAGTCGGGGAGAAAGGCCGGAGAACATGAAGGGGAGAAGAAAAGAGAGGAAGGGAATGTGCCCGGAAAGAGGGAAGAGAACGTTTTTTGGGGAAGATAGGTTTGGGTATGTGTGCAGAATGTTATATTTTTGCGAATAAATGCGGAAATTGATTTGTAAACTAAAAATATCATGATGGAAAATCCTTTTCAAGACAAAACGTACCGGCAGCAACGGCCGGCTTTTTTACTGGTATTGTGTATTCTGACTTTTATCGGAAGCGGTTGGAGTGTATTGTCGAATTTGTTTTCTGTTTTTACTGCGGGCATGATGGATGGAAGCATGCAGATGGAACAATATTCTTCTGCAGTCGGTGAGATACAGGGTAGTGATATTCCCGCTTTCTGGCAGGATTTTTTCAGCTCTTCCATGAAAGGTCTGGAAATGGCGGTTATGCATGCCCGGGAGATTGCAATTATGCAGCTGGTCCTGAATATCATTAGCCTGCTCGGAGCCATTCTGATGTTTCAGTTGCGGCGGTTCGGGTTTTATTTGTATAC
>CAZMAE010000122.1:0-4031 GCA_964564205.1 uncultured Odoribacter sp.
CCGGAATCGTTAGTATTCGCCGGTGTGGTTAAAAGTGGTGCGGGCTTTCCTCGGCGACATTCCCTATACCATGCGTCGTAAGGAAAACGAGCGAGAAAGGGAGCGTTATTTCCATTATACGTTTTACCTGCTGTTGCGCCTGGTGAGTGTGTACACGGTCTACACGGAGAAGGAGCAGAGCGGGGGACGGGAGGATTGTATCGTCGAGACGGACAATTATATGTATATATTCGAATTCAAACTGGACGGCGCGGCTGCGGAAGCGTTGCAACAAATAGAGGAGAAAGGTTATGCCCGTCCGTATCTGGAGGATTCCCGCCGGCTTTACCGCATCGGTGTGAGTTTTTCTTCCGAAACGGGAACGGTGGAGGATTGGAAAATGGCGGAATAATCGGTTCGGAATAAGGACGTCAGGCCATATCGGAGAAATGTAGATTGGTAGATGAAATTATTGGATTGGGGAGGGCTTCACAAGCCCACAGCCCCTCCCCAATCCAATGTTAAGTCTCGAGCGTCAAAAAATATAGGGCTATTCAGAACAGTGAGTTTTGCACTTCGTTCTTGAATCTACGGAAAAAACGGGGAAGAATTTGCGAATACGCAGGAATCTTGTTATTTTTACAAACCGTACGGAATAAATCCGTCATTTAGGTATATCGTTGATTTATGGATAATTTTATAGTTTCGGCGCGAAAATACAGGCCTGCGAGTTTCGATACGGTGGTGGGGCAGTTGGCTATTACGTCTACTTTGCGGAATGCCATTATGAATCACCAGCTGGCGCAGGCGTATCTGTTTACCGGTCCGCGGGGAGTGGGCAAGACCACTTGCGCCCGTATTTTTGCGAAGACGATCAATTGCATGAATCTGCAGCCGAATGCGGAGCCGTGCAATGAGTGTGAGTCGTGTAAGGCTTTCAATGCCGGGCGGTCGCTGAATATCCATGAACTGGACGCTGCATCGAACAATAGCGTGGACGATATCCGGGGATTGGTGGAACAGGTGAGGATCTTGCCGCAGGTCGGCAAGTACAGCGTATATATCATTGATGAGGTGCATATGCTGAGTACTTCGGCTTTCAATGCTTTTCTGAAAACCCTGGAGGAACCGCCAGCCCATGCCGTTTTTATCCTGGCGACGACAGAGAAACATAAGATATTGCCTACGATCCTGTCTCGTTGCCAGATTTACGATTTCCACCGGATGAAAGTCGGCGATACCGTAGAACATTTGAAATATATTTCGGCTAAAGAAGGTATTACGGCGGAGGAAGCAGCTCTGGATATCATCGCTCAGAAGGCGGATGGTGCTATGCGGGATGCTTTGTCGATTTTCGATCAGGTGGTGAGCTTTTGCGGAAAGAATCTTACCTATGCCCGGGTGCTGGAAAACCTGAATGTGCTGGATTACGATTATTATTTCCGGCTGACGGATTTGTTTTATGCCGGAAAAGTGTCGGAAAGCTTCCTTCTGCTCGATGAGATTATCGGAAAAGGATTTGATGCGGGGAACCTGGTGACCGGTTTGGGAAAACATTTCCGGGATGTACTGGTGGCAAAAGATCCGGTTACGGTTCAACTGCTGGAAGTCAGTGCGGGGATTAAAGCCCGTTATGCCGAACAGGCGGCAGCCTGTGACGTCTGGTTCCTTTATGAGGCCTTGAAGATTGTCGAACAATGCGAAATGCAGTATAAGCAAAGGATGGAAAAGAGATTGTGCGTGGAACTGACTTTCGTCCGGCTGTGCCAGATCAATGAATTAAAAAAAAAAGCCTGAGAGCCTCTGACTTTGAAGGCTTGTTGAAAATAGAAGGCTTTGACGGAAAGTTCGGGAGACCTGAGGGTTCGACTGTTCAGCCTGTACAGAAGGATCAGGCTGCAGTAAGAACGATTGGCGGAGTCAGTAAAGTCCGTCCCGATTCTTCCTTTAAGATCAAGGATTCCTTACGGCAGGCAAGCGAGGTGCAAGCTGTCGTTAAACCTCAGGCCGCTGTTGTCAGGCAAAAGCAAGTACAGGCTCGGGAAGCTGTTGATGCCGGGCGGGTAAATGAGGCCACAAAAGCTTATCTGACTGCTTATAAACCGGATCCGACGGTGACGTTGGCATTGACGACCCATCTCCCTTTGGTGGAAGGAGAAAAAATCACCTTTTTGGCGGACAATCAGTTACAGCTTGATAAATTGCAATCCCTGAAAGTTCAGCTTCAAACTGCCTTTATGAAGACTTTGAATAATGGTTTTATCTCGCTGGAATTCAAATTATTCGATACGGGTATCACACATGAGGAAAAGAAGCTTTTTACTTCGGGCGAAAAATTTGACCATTTTGTTAAACTGAATCCGGTGGTTGCTGAATTGAAAAATATCTTCGGCTTGGAATTGGATTGAAAAAAACGGATTTGATGGATGGAGAAGATGCGGCATAACCCGGTTGTGTTTGGAGTTCGGGAAGGGTGACCGGGGTATTGGCGTCCTTCCCGGACTTAGCGCAATGTGAAGGTTATTTCCTGTTTACATCCCTGGTATTGGCTTGTGCCGTAGGCATGATGACGATATCGTTCAGGCAGACATGTGCCGGCCGGGTGATGGCGAAGAGAATGGTGTCTGCAATGTCTTCATCGCTTAAAGGTGTCATGCCTTTATAGACGTTTTTGGCAGCTTCTTCATCGCCTTTGTAGCGGACCAGGGAAAATTCTGTTTCCGCCATACCGGGGGCGATATTGGTTACTTTTATGTTATATTTCAGCATATCGGTGCGCATGGCTTTGGAAAGGGCATCTACCGCATGTTTGGTGGCACAGTATACATTACCTCCCGGATAAACTTCTTTGCCTGCGATGGAAGCGATATTGACGATATGTCCGGTATTATTGGCGATCATCAGAGGAGCGACGGCGCGGGTGACATAGAGTAAGCCTTTTATATTGGTGTCGATCATTCGTTCCCAATCTTCCAGTATGCCGTCTTGTATAGGATTGACTCCGACTGCCAGGCCGGCATTGTTGACTAAAACGGTGATGTTTTTCCATTTTTCATTGAGGCTGCCGATGGCTTGCTGTACTTCATCAGGCCGGCGGACATCAAAATTAAGGGCAAGAACATCCGCGCCTTTTTGACGGATTGCCCTAGCTTGTTCTTCGAGTCTTTCGGCTCTTCTGCCAGTGATGATTACGTCAAAACCTGCTTCGGCTGCTTTTAAAGCTGTGGCTTGGCCGATTCCGGAGGTTGCTCCTGTGATAAGTGCTATTTTATTCATTTTTGGAAATAGTTAATTTGGTTTATACTGCGGATCTCCAAAGTTACAAAGTAATTTTGAAATTAAATTCTTCGGCAGAAAAGATTTGTCCATACAGAGATTAAATGTTTGCTTTTATAGGAACAACTTTTAAAAGCAGATTTAAAGTTCGGTGGATTTTGTGTGAAACGAGGAAAATAACTACTTTCGTCCGGTCTGTACAATCCGGATACCGATATGCTGAAACGGGTTTTAGGTGCAATCGGAGGGCTTCGCATTTCATTTGCCTTGTTTTAAATTCGATATTGAACTGCGTTTTTTTGGGGGGCGATGTTTGTTTGGAAACCTTAATTCGATTCTGTCGGTAGTGGTGATGAATACAGGCTTCGGAAGATTGGGGACATGTATTTTTACGGTTTGTTTTAATTTTGAATAGGGAGAGAAGTGGAGGTGAGGGAAAATAAGAAATAGGATTTTCTTGTATGGTTGAATGACAATTTTTGTGAAATGTATCAGGAAATACAGATTAGGGTAAAACCCCGGGAGGCTGGGGAAGAAAGCATATTACGGGATTTGGCAGCCCGGAAAATGGGACTGACTCCCCTGCGGATACAACGCATTGATATGGTGCGCCGTTCTGTCGATGCCCGTCAGAAAGAGGTGTGGCTGAATCTGACGTTAGGGATTCATATTGATAAGATTGAAATTCCGGAGCCGCTCTTTATTCCGGCATATCAGGATGTTGCTCACAAGGATGCGGTGGTGATTGTAGGAGCTGGTCCGGCCGGGCTTTTTGC
>CAZMAE010000123.1:0-15908 GCA_964564205.1 uncultured Odoribacter sp.
CGGCAAAAAACTTCCGATTCCCACAACGACAGAAACCGGAAGACTTTTGAACGGTTGCCCACCCTTCGGGTGTCAGATTTTGCCCACACAAACATATTTCTATAAAGTTACGGAATATTCCGTGACATCCTGTTCCAAAAAGTCATCTGAGTATTTCTTGCTTTTGAAAAAAAATGTTATATTTGAAGCATAAAGAGTTATTTAACAGCATAGCACCACAAATCACTGAAATTAGCACGGTTGTCAAATCGTTACCGTCATTCTTTTCAAATACCCCGCTAAATATTTATTACTCAAACAGTTTGTATCAATCCATTAAAAATATAAATTATGAAAACTTTATTAGTGCTATGTGGGATTCTTCTACTCATTCATTGCAAAGACAATCATGATTCGCTTGCATGGAAAAATCCTAAAACGATCAAAGAATCCGTATTGGTGATTTCTGATGATTCTGCCACAATTGAACAAAAAATGCTTAAGGAAAAATTAAAGCGTCTAGTTTATGAAAATGTTGATGTTGTTAACAATCAATTGGTGTTGAAAGTGGAAGCCGGCTATTGGCAAAAACATGACATCAGTCCTGCTTATGAAGCTATTTTGAAACAATCTCTTGAAGAGACTAATCGCGGATTGAAAGAATTTATGAAGAATGGTTGGCTTGAGGATGATTTTGATATTAAGAAATCGTTTTTGCGTTCAAAAGAAGAATATTTTAAAAATGTAAGTGGCAATTAGACGATAGCAGTAAAATATGGAAGGTTTTTTATTCAAGTATGATTTCGTGGTAGTGATTTTATTCACTTTGTTATACAGATTATTGATTGCGAAAAAAGCAAAACAAAAGGCTGAATACGTGACTTTTTTTCTTGTATTTCTATCGACTTATCTTTTTTGTAATCAATAAAATCGTAACAAATACAGAAGTTTACAGGTTTATATTTTGGATCTTGTTGTTTCCCCTACTATATTTTATACACAATGTGTTCAGGTTTAAATATCCACATAAGCAAAAACCTTTTTTAGATGTCTTATTTTACGTCTTAATGTTCGTGGGTGGATTAATGACATGCATGTTTTATTTCGCGCAATCTGATATGTAGTGTAGTCATTTTGTTTAGTTTACTGCTACTGCTGCTACCGAAAAAGTAGACACGGTCAGGTAGAAAAAGATTGAAAGTAGAAGCAAACAAATAGCATTATTTATGGAAATAGGTTTTAGGAGATTTGCGGTTTTATGGAAATAGAGCTATTTTTGCATCTGATATGAATACCCAGACATTACTATCAATAGTAGCAGACCAGCGTGAGGAACTGTTGGCGAATGATTGCTCGGAGTTGTGCCCCCGTCGGGAAGAATCACAACTTGATTTGAAGAGCAATCGGGCTCAGGTGGTAATAGGTGTCAGACGATGTGGCAAATCCACCTTATGTGAAATGTTCCTCAAGCGAAAGGGGATTGAATTTGCCTATGTGAACTTTGATGATGACCGGATGGAGGATATGAAGGTAAGCGATTTAGACCGTTTGCTTGAAGCATTGTATATGACATACGGTGAGTTCAACTATCTATTCCTTGATGAAATACAAAATATAGAGGCCTGGACATTGTTTGTCAATAGGTTGCTTCGCCAGAAAATACACCTGTTCATTACTGGTTCCAACTCCAAATTGCTCAGTAAGGAATTGAGTACACACCTGACAGGAAGAAACAATAAGGTGGAACTCTATCCTTTCTCCTTCTCAGAGTATTGTGCGATGAAGAAGATGGATACGACTTCGCTGTCAACAAAAGCGAAGGGTCTTCGCAAAAGCGCCCTGCACGAATATCTTCAACAGGGCGGATTCCCGGAATTGTTCAACGAAAGTAATCGCAGAGGCTACATTAACGGATTATTGGATGCCATCATCAAGAATGATATAGCAAAACGCTTCAAGGTCCGCAATGTGGAGGCTTTGCGAAGAATAGCGGCTTATCTTGCCGATAATTATTGCCAGGAATTTGTAGCCAAGGCTGTAGGTGGACTATTCGGAGTATCCCACCATACGGCAGAGAACTATTACTCCTACCTTAAAGAGGCTTTTCTGTTGGTGGGAGTGAACCGGTTCTCCTATAAGAGCAAGGATCGTGTAAGAAACGAGAAGGTGTATGTTGTGGATACCGCACTTGTTACGGATCGTGAGGATAACTTCTCATTGGAAAATCTCGGTTGGAAGCTGGAGAACAGCGTGTGTATTGAACTGATGCGACGCTATAAGCCTCTCTTCTGCGATGTCTTCTACTACAAGGAGGCATCTTCGCAGGTTGATTTTGTTATCGCAAAAGATGGCAATGTTCGAGAGTTGATACAGGTATCATACGATATCTCTACTGAAAAGACACGCAATAGAGAGATAAGAGGATTGAAGAATGCAGCCAAGAAACTCAAATGCCATCATCTTACGCTTGTCACCTTTGAAGAGCATGAGACAATCGAGGAGGATGGCTGCACCATAAATATTATTCCTGCCACAGAGTGGTTACTTGGCAAATAAAAGATTGTCAAAAATGCAGAATGCAAACAGAGTACTCCTGATAACGAACCCAAACG
Source organism: uncultured Odoribacter sp. (assembly GCA_964564205.1). Lineage (GTDB taxonomy): Bacteria > Bacteroidota > Bacteroidia > Bacteroidales > Marinifilaceae > Odoribacter. Next base: position 2,592 of record CAZMAE010000123.1, read on the forward strand.
TCGGAATAAACTTCAGACAGACTCTTTTTATAATGATTCAAAAAGCCCCTTCTCCAACATGACCCGACTGCTGCCAAGCAGGAGAACTTTGATATTACGGTCGTGAAAAGTATCGTCCTTCCACTCTTTTTTGACTACCTCACTCCAGTTTCCGATTTTCTGTATCTCATCGATGACAAGGACGATGCTCTCATATCCTTTGCTCTCTTTCAAACTGCGCACCGCCACCCAGCAGTTCGACACCCATGCGCTATTGGTAGCAGGCACATTGTCGGCAGAATAGAACTGCCACGGAGTATCCAGATCCTGCAATACTTGCTTTACGACTGTCGATTTGCCCACCTGACGGGGACCCATAACCACCTGAATAAACTTCCGCGGCTCTTCAAGACGACTTTTAATTATAATATATTCAGACCGTTTATACATGCAATTACATTTTACGCAGTGTATCTCGTACTTTTACGCAGTGCACATATAATCGTTATTATTCACGAATAGACACCCTTAACCCCAAAAATCGAACAATCTTTGCAGTACAGAGTTACGGCAAGAAAAACAGACCAAAAGACGCGGTACAAACGTATTCAGATCAGGAACACGTCAAGCGGTAATCTTCCAGTCGGAAGCCCCTAAGGAAATCTTCTGCCGGCATTCTTTTCTTCCCGGCCAATTGAAGTTCCAGGATACGGATGATACCTCCGTCGACATATACATCAAAAGTGCTTTTTCCATCGGTTTCCACGGTACCGCATTCCTTGTCGTGTTCCAGGATCCGTTTTTCGGTTCTGAATATTTTCAAGGCAATCTCTTTTCCGCTTCCTTTCTCATACAATACGGTCCAGGCTGCCGGGAAAGGCGACAAGCCCCGGATGTGGTTATAGATCGCCCCGACCGATTTTCTCCAGTCGATCTTCATATCTTCCTTGAAAATTTTAGGAGCCGGTATTGCCTCCCGGCCATTCAGCAAACCTGTCTGATCTTTCAGCGGATAATTCCCGGCCTGAATAGCATCCACCGTCTTTACCAACAGAGCTGCCCCTTTTTCCATCAACACATCGTGCAATTCGCCGGCTGTCATATCTTCCGGAATTTCCACTTTTTCCTGAAAGATGATGTTTCCGGTATCGATTTCATGTTTCAAAAGAAAGGTGGTCACCCCGGAAAGGGTCTCCCCGTTCATTACAGCCCGGTTGATCGGTGCAGCCCCCCGATAATCCGGCAGCAAGGAAGCATGCAGGTTGACCGTTCCCAGGGGGGGCATGTTCCACACCACCTCGGGCAGCATTTTAAAAGCGACCACCAACTGTAAATCGGCCTTTAGGGCTGCCAGTTCCTTCAAAAATTCCTCATTTCTGAATTTTTCCGGTTGCAATATTTTCAGTCCCGCTTCCCGGGCATATTTTTTCACTGCCGACTCTTGCATATTTTGTCCCCGGCCAGCCGGCTTGTCCGGATTGGTAACGACTCCGACGACCTGAACACCTGATTCGACAAGCTTTTTCAAAGGATACACGGCAAAATCAGGTGTACCCATATAAACAATTCTTAAATTCCTTTTCTGCATGATTTCCACTGAGACAATGTTCACTCTTTTCTAACAAGATCATCGGTCAAGCCGTTGGCTATTGCCCTTTTTACCCTACCATCCCCGATTTCTTTTTCACCCAAAACTTCTTTATCTTCTCAAAGAATACCTTATAAGCATCAGTATTCATCATTTCCGAATCCGTTACGGACTTATAAGTCAGAACTGCGCCCAATGGCAAAAGAATAAACGCTGAAATCCAGGCTCCCATCTCAGGAGAAATGACAGCCTCTTTAGCTGAACGGATTCCCATCATATCTATGATATAATAAATGATAAACAGCAACACCGATACGACCACCGGCATCCCCAGACCGCCTTTCCGGATGATTGCCCCCAAAGGAGCGCCGATAAAGAAGAAAATAAAACAGGCAAAAGATAAGGAAAATTTACGATGCCATTCCAATTGGTTCTTTATAATCCCTTCCTGCCTGCCCACGTAATAATAGAAATCGTCCTGATTCCGTTGTTTAACTTCCCGGGCATATTGCACGGCATAATCCATGGCCCGGTGCTGTTCTTCCGCATCCATGCTAAGATACAAACTGTCCGGATCACTGAATATTCCGCGGCTTTTTTCCATCCACATACTATCCTGCCGGGGATTCGTACTTTTACTTTTCTGAAAATTGGTTGTAAGCAATCTTTTGGCATCTTTCGCCTTCCTTACGTTCAGATTTTGCCGGGCAGATTTGATCGTATCCGTCAACTGTTTCAAATTCAACATCAAAGATGCCGAACGGAAAGAATTTTCATCAGTACGTTTCAAATCCGTTTCCGGCAGTTCTATCATTACCGTCTGTTTGTCAAACTGAAGTCTCCTGAAAGGGAAAGTCCGTTTGGCTTTAGCATCCTTCATTCCCTCATCCGTATAAGTATGCCCGTTATACAACACCAGCTGCATCATATCATGATTCGCATCGCTGATCATCATACCCGAATCGGCCTTGGTCACTTCATAGTTTCCCGTTCCGTTTTTATGGGTATATATCAACATGTTATACATCATTCCGGTATTTTTGTTGATCCGGTCGATTTTTATGCTATAACCTTCGAGGTCATTGGTAAAAATGCCTTCTTTAAAAGACATCTCCGGTTTTTGTCTCTTGATATCATATAAAAGGCTGTACATTTTAAGGTTGGCCACCGGCATAACATTATTGGAAAAGACAAAGGCCATCACCGTCAGGAAAACAATCAGGATAATCAGAGGCTTCATAATCCGATACAAGGAAATACCTGCCGACTTTAAAGCAATCAATTCATAATGTTCCCCTAAACTGCCAAAAGTCATGATGGACGACAACAAGACAGCCAAAGGTAAAGCCATCGGAACCAGAGTAATCGCTACATAAAACAATAATTCGGCTATAATGGAAAACTCCAACCCTTTCCCCACAAAGTCGTCTATCATGCGCCAAAGAAACTGCATAATCAAGACGAACATACTAATAAAAAATGTTGCAACAAAAGGCCCTATAAAGCTTTTGAGCATAAATACATGTAATTTCTTCATCTGCAAACGGATAACCTGCTACATCTACAATGACAGACACAAAAATACTTCTTTTTTGTTGAAACACAAAAAGCCTGCGCGAAACACTTGTTACAGGTATATTCACGGCGATCAGCAGCTAAGCGCCCAGATTGCGGTGAAGTATATCCATTTGTTTATCCCACAAATCAATGGCATCCGCTATTTCATCTTCATCGGTAAAATCAGTGATGATCAAAGCGACTTCCCCCGTCAGGGGTTCCACCTGAATCTTAAACCCAAAATACTCTTTTTCATCCTCGGCGTCATCCCACCTGAAATATACATGACTATTCGGTTTCGCCTCTATAAGGGTGGCCACATGTTCAACTCCGTTCCATATAACAATAAATTGCCCGCCTTTTTGGAAAACATCATCGGCAAACCATTCGGATAAACCTGCAGCGGTACTCAATCGGGAATACAATACCTTGACAGAAGACGAAAATATATACTCCAGTTCTATTTTTCTTCTCATATCAGTTAATTTTGAGCCTAAATTTACTTAAAAAATTCATTACATCCAAATTTGGACAGCAAATGATCAAAGATGTCAGCACTCACAGCGTTTATTGCGGAAACCAGAAACGATCAAGCGAAAGTATCTGCTGAAAATTCTTGACGGATAGCCTGTTGAAAACGGATTTTCCATTCCTCTCCCTTGCTTTCGCCGGCTTGGGAAAGCCGGATAATAATGTCCGCCAGGGACAAATAATGAAAATCAACGGCCGGATAATACGAAACGTCATCCTCATCCTTAACTTCCACCAATATATTTCTGTCCACCAATTCCTGTAAAACGACCCTGGCTTTACTGGAACTCATCCTTAACTTTTTACATATATCTGCCAGCGTAGCTCCTCCCAAGCCGCTTTTATATTGTTCCGCAATAAATCCCAGCATTTTGACCGTGACATTCACATCGTCCACCCACCGCACGCAGATGTTGGTTTCCCGGTACATGAAATGCCGGTTCCGCATAATATAACAAAGCTCGGTGCCCCACAAAACAATGCTCCAGCTTAATTGCAGCCATACCAACAAGAGCGGTAATGCAGCCAATCCCCCGTATATGGCGTTATATGAACTGACCCCCACCTGAAACTTAATATAAAACCACTGGACGATCTGAAACAGGGTACCTGCAATGATACCGGCCACCAAAGCATATTTAAACCGCACAGGAGTCGTCGGCATAAACATATACAGAAAAACAAACAGCAACCAAACCAGTATATAAGGCACCAGTGTGAGAATAGCTTTCAGGGCCGCACTGGCATAACTCAGCAATCCTCCGTCCATGGCATAAGCCTGAAGGTTGGACATCATAAAAACGTTCATACTACTGATCAAGATGACTAAAATCGGAGCGATAAACAAGATAGACATATAATCTATACATTTTTTAGTCAGGCTTCTTCCTTTTTTCACCCCCCAGATTCTGTTCATGGCCAATTCCGTACTCGAAAGCATCCGGATTACCGACCACAGCAGCAAGACTATGCCGAAACCTGCAATTACCCCTCCCTGAGTATTGTCCAAGGCCTTGTTGGCAATACTCATCACCCAGTCCATGACATCGGGATTTGTATAGGTCTGCTCCTTCAACCAGTCCTCCAAAGCCTTAGCGGCTCCGAATCCCCGTGCAACAGCCAGAATCAAAGCGACTACCGGAATAAAAGAAAGCGTGGAATAAAAAGTCAGCGCCGAAGCGGAAATGGCGGAAGCGTCTTTGATCGAACGATCCAGAGACACCACAATGACAGCCAGTATTTTCAACAAAACGTCCGTCACGAAAGTAGAAATTCTCCAATCTCTCCGTAAAACAGAATAATAAAAGTCCAACGACAATATCCTCTTCAAATTGTTTCCCGGTCTCATAATGATTTCATTTATCTGACTGAATGAAAAACAAATTCTTCTCTCCGGCAGGTTCTATACGGGGAGAGATGAAAGTCTGTTTGCTGCTTCCAAACATTGCAGCTGCTAAGTTATTGAATTTCCGGATAAAAAATGCCGGAAAGCATTTTATTTCTCTCCGGCATAATCCGTATTCAGCATAGGATCACATGAATAATTCCGTTACTGTCCTGCGTATAGTTCCGGGATCTGCATCGATAGCGAAAATGCAATCCGGCTTTTTGTATATCAGTTCATTTTCGCGTTTATAACGCCCTATGCCCCCGCCTGTAATATTCAGCATAATGACAGCATCTTTTCCGACCTCCTGATGAAGGATGGCCTGTTTCAAAGAAGCCACTGCAACGGCAGCAGCCGGTTCGATATCAATGCCCTCTGTTTTTTCGAACAACTCGGCCGCCTGGGCAGCCTCCTCATTGGTCACGGCATACATATTCCCTCCTGTTTCCGAAAGAGCATCAAAAAGCCCTCCTTTCAAAGAATAAGGAGGCTTGCGGTTAGACAGCACTTTAGCACAAATCTCTTCCGCTTGCTTCCGGGCTTGCCGGTCGTCGGCAGGGAACAAGGTCCTTGAACCCGCCTTCCAGGCATCATACATGGGGGTAAAGGGAATATTCTGAGAGACCATTAACTTCATCAAATGGGTTCCGTAGCGGCCGTCTCCGATAAAACGCTTATTGGCCTCCCAAGCAGCAATGGCACCAGTCCCACTACCCACAGCCTGGAAATAATAGTCCGGAATGCGCCCGATTGTCGTCACAGCCGAAAGCACCGTGGTGCCCATACCATCTCTCCGGGCTACATTTTTAGCTCCCCCTTCAGGATAAAAATTATCCAGTCCGCAAATGATATCAGACAGGTGAATGGCATCAAAATAGTCGCTTCCCTTGGCCGTAGCGACGAGCTTCACGCAAGGCTGCAGCGGACGCAGGGACCACATAGCATCCAGATTATCCTCCGGCATGCATAACAATAAAGGAATGCCGTTTTCAGAACAGACCCTGGCAAAAGCCCTGGCTGTATTGCCGGCAGAAGCAACTACCATCACCTTATCGCTGTTCCCGTTTACCCGGGCACAAACGGAAAAAGCTTCACATTCTTTGAAGGTACCGGTCTGCATGGCAGCCCCCTTTTCGGGCCAGTAACCGTTAAAAGTAATGTACAATCCGGACAACCCCCATTCCCGGGCCAACCCTTCGCTTTTATAAGTGACAGGAGCTCCCGACCCTTCCAGTATCCGGCAAACCGGCAACCAGTCTGCAAATTTGTAAAGTCCCGGCAAATTTTCATTGATTTCCAATTGTTTTTTTGCATAATCGGCAAAAATCAGGGCGGCACCATCCCGGTTCGGACACTCCAACTCCCATTTACGATCGGCAAACCTTGTCCCACAGCAGCGGGATTCCAATATATAATCCGTTTTTTTCACTGTTTTCACTCCATTACTATTTACAACTTACAAAAGTAAAAGATTTAAAAGTTGCGGAATAGGGTATAAATACTACTTTTAACGTTTTTTCTTTTTTTCAGCCTCTATATCTGAAATACATTTTCCACAGCTGTACCGGCATTTTGAAAAAGTGGGAAAAGCGAATTTTGCTTTTTCCTTGTTCCAACCACACATCCAAAGGTATTTCCTGAATGATTTTATCGTAATCGGAACGCATATTCCTGATTCTCAACAGGATTTCCACATCGAACAACCACCTCGACAAAAAAGGCCTGTCGAACACGGTCTCCGCCAGATCGGCCGTCAGGATTTTAGCTCCGCACTGAGTATCATAAGCCCTTAAACGAAACAGCAAAGCGATGATGACCGCAAAAGAACGGCCGATATAATGACGGAAAAAACGGCGTTCGATATGCACCCCCATTCTTCTTACCCTCGATCCCATTACCAGACAGGCATTTCGTTTCAGCCCGAATACCTGGATCAATCTTTTGATCTCGCTTAACGGAGTTGCCAGATCGGCATCGGCAAAACCCACCTTCCGATATTGTTTTAAAGCTAATATATGCTGCACACCGGTCCGCACAGCCTCCGCCTTTCCTTTGTTTCCAGAATAACTAACGCAATGCAACCGTCCAGGAGCCTGACTGCAAAAGTGTCTCAGGATGTCTTCCGTTCCATCCGTACTTCCGTCATTGACACAACAAAAATCGATGTCGGGTTCCCGCTCCAGGAAATCCAGAAATTCTCCGGCTTTAAACCGTTTTGCTTCATTATAACAAGGTATGATTATACATGTTCTTTCCTGCATAATGCACAGTTTTGTCCATCCGTTCAATTGTCGGCGCTATCCTTTTTCAATCTTCATTTTTTGCATTCATTCTCCAAGCCTCGGCATTCCCGGCATCGATCTCCAATGCCTGCTGCAATGCTTCCCGGGCCGCTTCCTGATCCCGGACGGCTTCCGCATACATAGCTCTCAAAACATACAACTCAGCGTCATCTCTGATATTTTCCAACTGTTTCAACAGTTCCGCCGCTTCTTTCTGTTTTCCCTGCTGTAGATACATACGCACCATCACCTTGTAAGTAGGGTAATAGGACTCCTGAACCTGCCTGGCTTTATTCAATATCTCCACAGCTGCCGGATAATTCTTCATCCGCACCTGCATATCTGCCACCTGAACCTGCGTATTGATGGAATTCCGGTATTTCAAGGCCTGATTATACATTTGAACGGCTTGCTTATAATCCCCGTTATCCCGGAAGATATCGCCGGCCAGAACGTGTGCCCTTTCATAATTCGGACGGATCGACAATACGCGGTTCAAATCGGAAACAGCCTCCTTGTATTTTCTCATTTTATAATGCATGAAGGCCCTGAGATATAAAGCTTCGGCAGAAAATTTATTCTCCGCCAGCATACACCCGATGGCTTGTGCAGCACCTTCGAAATTCCTCAGTTCCATTTTGGCTAAACCGGTCATATAAAGCGCCTCATTCATAGCCGGGTGCAATTTTAAAGCCTGACTCAAAGCCTGGATGGCTTTTTGTGGTTGTCCGATTATGAAATAAAGTTTTCCCAGTCTGGACCACACCTCTTCATTCCGGGGATGCTCTTTCAGATAGGTCTCGAATGCTGTAATAGCCTGCGGATATTTCCGTTCTTTTTCCAGGTTAAAACCTGTCAGATCTTGTTTGGTTTCCCGTTTCGACACATACGACATAGGATAGCCGTCGACCTGGGGAGCATATAAAACTCCGGCAGGAGGAAAAAGTCCGTGCTTTAATTGAAATTGATTGATATATACATTGCCGAAAATAGCATAATCCCAGTCTTTGGCATACTTCTCATAGTAACGGCTGTATACCACGCGTACATTGGTATCGTTCCGGAAATAGTATTTCACCGGTTCATAGGCCTGGGTTACAATTTTGACTTGTTTTCCTTCCGGCAAAGACGGAAGGATATGCTGTCTGAACCAATCGGCAGAACGCTTGACGGAATTAAAATAATAATCCGTCTCATAATCACCGTAAGCCCCGCGGATTCCTCCCTTCAGTTCGTTGAAATAAATGTAATCGTTGGGATGATTCCGGACAGCATGACAGACCGGCAATATCATCAAACCCCAAAACACGAAGACAAGCATCCATTTTAAGTAATTTTCAGCCAACTGTATGACTCCGCTCCAGCATCTCCCGGCGATAACGACCATGGGCAACATGACAAACAAAAGATGCCGGATGCCGCCATATAAATTGGAATGCTGATAAATCACCCAGAAAACGGGGAAGACGGCAGAAAACAGCAGGAAAAAACTGATCAGCGAAAATTCCTTTCTCCGCAACAAAGCATACAACGGATAAGCCAAAAATCCACACACCGTCACCAAGGGCATCCCGATGCAAAGGTATTTCGGCGCATATCTCCAGGGCAACATATTCGACATCATCTGTTCTCCGTCAAATATAGTTTTCAACCCTACGCTGAAATTGGTGAATTTTACCAAAGAATAAAATACATTGGACAAAGGCTTTTGCAAGGCAAAAGGCCACAATACAATGGCAAGGACGTAACTGCAGCCGATCACCAGCAGGACTGTCCGCAATATTTTTCCCAATACGTCAGCATGCTTCTTGAACCGATAAAAATCTTTTACTCCATACAGCTGTATGTAATAAAATCCAGCATACATTAACAGCATGGGATACAGGATCAATCCTCCCGACCGGGTCCCCAATGCCAATCCAATACCCACGATCAGACCTATCAGATGTCTCAACCGGAAAACAGGGAAGTAATCGAACAGCCGAACCGTATAGAACAGCGAAAGACCGTATCCCACCGCAAAAGGGACATCTTTCAAATTATTCATACTATGTCCGAAATAGCGGGGCGTAAAAAACATCAGCAACACAGACAGCAAACCACATAAACCGCCCCCCCATCTCAATCCCATCAAACCAACGCTCCAGATGCCGACAGCTCCCACACCACCTCCTATTATATGCCTAAAGGCATAATAATCTTCTATTCCGAACCAACGGACAATGGCAGCAGCAATAACCTGGACGACATTGCCATAAAGATGCAAAACCGTTTTAGGCTGATTCAAGGCAGCCTTGTCTCCCTTGGCAAAATAATCCAATACATATCCGGCATGACGATGGTCGACAAATTCGTCCCCGCTGATACCGTAATCCTTGCTGATGTATGGCATAAAAATAAAAGCGAAACACATAAACAAAAACATCAGCATACGGAAAACCATATCCCGCTGCACTTTATGGCCAGGCTGCAACAGGTGGGTAAAGAAATTTCCCGTCATCAGATACCGGAACGGCAACCGGAAAGAATAGTTCCACCACAACGCCCATTTTGAGAAAGGGAGTTTCACCGTACTCTTCTCTTTCACCGAAAAAGGAATAAACTTTAATCCCCCGATCTTCTGCAGACTATACCCCACTCCCGTTAATCCCTCTCCCAGTTCATCGCCACCGTAAGCTTTCAGCAATGCCGATTTTTTACCGATAAATACCGGAGAAGAAATTATTTCCGGATCAGCAGACCAAAGATTCCGGATGCATCCCAACCACAACCCGGACTTCTGTCTTTCCCAATAACCGATCTCCCTGTCCTTCAACTGTTTTTTCTCATGCTGAAGAAAAAGCTTCACAGCCGGAGTGGTTATCCGGGAAGCATCCACCAACACGATATTTTCCGATTTTATACTATTCAGCAATGTGATATATGCAGCCTGAGTCAAAGGATCACCAACAACCTTGAGTTCACTTTCACCGAAAGCGCCTGGTTTAATTACTTCATCACCTGCCTTAGCAAAACAAATAACTGCGAACTCAGTGTTTTCCGATTGCATACCTGCTAAACTTAATATTCTTCTCTTACTGAAAGACTTCAGCGATCCATCAAGAATTTCCAAGAATCCTGAAATCCGGACCTATGTAAATAATCTACAATCGGAACCAAAGGTAAAGAATTATCGGTATAAAAAAAATCTAATGTTAATAATAAAATCTATGCTTTCCCAACCGTTAATTGCCGGCCTTCCCCAAACCGAAGATCCGTACCGGTTATTCCGAATGACATACATCGAACACCCGATCCGTGACGTTTTGTCAGTCATCTGACACAATCGTTCCCGCTCATTTTCTAAAATACGACATTTTTACAAAAAAAAGCTTCCGGATGGAACTGGCATGCCATTTGATGAAAATAAATGTGTTTGAATTAAAACCTCAGACACAAGGATAACGAATAATAAGTAAAAAAAATACATTTACATTATGGGAAAGATTATAGGAATTGACTTAGGAACTACCAACTCATGTGTTGCCGTGATGGAAGGCAACGAACCGGTAGTGATACCGAACAGCGAAGGCCGTCGGACGACCCCTTCAATTGTAGCATTTGTCGACAATGGCGAACGGAAAGTGGGTGATCCGGCAAAACGTCAGGCTATTACCAACCCGAAAAAAACCATATATTCTATCAAACGTTTCATGGGCGAAAGTTTTGATCAGGTTCAGAACGAAATCAAACGTGTCGCTTATGAAGTGGCAAGAGGCGACAACAACACTCCCCGGGTAGTGATTGACAACCGTCAGTATTCTCCGCAGGAAATTTCGGCCATGATTCTGCAGAAAATGAAAAAAACTGCCGAAGATTATCTGGGACAGGAAGTAAGCGAAGCTGTCATCACAGTTCCGGCCTATTTTAACGATGCCCAGCGGCAAGCCACCAAAGAAGCCGGGGAAATTGCCGGACTGAACGTAAAACGGATCATCAATGAACCGACAGCAGCTGCTCTGGCCTACGGTCTGGACAAAAAATCCCAAGATCAGAAAATTGCCGTATTCGACTTGGGTGGCGGTACGTTCGATATTTCCATTCTGGAATTGGGAGACGGCGTATTTGAAGTAAAATCTACCAACGGTGATACCCACCTGGGTGGTGACGACTTTGACGATAAAATCATCAACTGGCTGGCTGACGAATTCCAGAAAGACGAAGGAGTAGACATCCGCAAAGATCCGATGGCTCATCAACGGTTGAAAGAAGCAGCCGAAAAGGCTAAAATCGAATTGTCCAGCTCTACTTCCACCGAAATCAATCTGCCGTACATATTCCCGGTTAACGGAATTCCCAAGCACTTGGTACGTACCTTGACCCGTGCTCAGTTCGAACAATTGTGCGACAATCTGATCCAGGCCACCATCGAACCTTGCCGGAAGGCATTACAGGATGCCAATCTGAAGGCTTCCGATATCGACGAAGTAATCCTGGTCGGTGGTTCTACCCGTATTCCTGCCGTTCAGCAGAAAGTACAGGCATTCTTCGGAAAAACTCCGTCCAAAGGAGTGAACCCGGATGAAGTGGTAGCCGTAGGTGCTGCCATTCAGGGCGGTGTATTGACCGGAGAGGTAAAAGACGTATTGTTGCTTGATGTTACCCCGTTGTCATTGGGTATTGAAACCTTGGGCGGCGTAATGACCAAACTAATCGAAGCCAATACCACCATCCCGACTAAGAAATCGGAAGTATTCTCTACGGCAGCTGACAACCAACCTTCTGTAGAAATTCATATCTTACAGGGCGAACGGCCAATGGCCCGCGATAACAAAACCATCGGCCGGTTCCATCTGGACAGCATTCCGCCAGCACCGCGTGGCGTTCCTCAGATCGAAGTCACTTTCGATATCGACGCCAACGGTATTCTGAACGTATCTGCAAAGGATAAAGCTACCGGCAAAGAGCAATCTATCCGGATTGAAGCTTCCTCCGGTCTGTCCGAATCCGAAATCAAACGGATGAAAGACGAAGCAGCTGCCAATGCCGCTGCCGACCAGCAGGAAAAAGAAAAAGTAGATACAATCAACAAAGCGGACTCCATGATCTTCCAGACCGAAAAACAACTGAAAGAATTCGGAGACAAACTGCCAGCCGATAAGAAAGCACCTATCGAATCAGCCCTTCAGGAACTGAAAGAGGCTCATAAAGCTCAGGATGTGGCCCGCATCAACAGTGCCATGGAAAAACTGAACAATGTCTTCCAGGCAGCTTCGCAGGAAATGTACAACGCTCAGGCTCAACAACAACAGCAGGGCGGTGCACAACAAGGTCCTCAGAGCAATCCGAATGCCGGAGCCAACAACGGAGGCAAAGATCAGGAAGTCACTGATGTAGACTTTGAGGAGGTGAAGTGATCCCGATAACATTCCAAAGTCATCAATAGTAAGGGGCTGTGTCAAAATAGGCGCAGCCTCTTTGTTTTTATCTTTCTGGATTTCTTTGCTTGTCTCTTCCCACGCTCATATTACAGATTGTCTACTTTGGAAAAAATGTTTAACGAACAAATTTTTTTCCTCTCTACTTTTCGAGGCCAGTACAATAAGAAAGTTAATCAACGCTATTTCTTAAGAATAAAAAAATGAAGCATACCCTATAAATGCAAAATAAGAAAGTTTGTCGACTCGTTTTTTGCATAATAAGGTCGTTTATGACGGGATTACGGCGCATGGACGACACTTTGTCATTGTCACGCCACCGATATGCTCCCTGCTATCCTGACCGCGTCTTCTCCGCACGACATCCCGGCATAAACTCCTGTAACACAACCACAATCGCGATGCTCCGATAACAATAACCTGCCCGCCGATATTTCAGCGAACATTCATCGCTTTAAAGGTGGTTGCCATAAGAAATCGTAGTCGGTAGTAAGAATCGTGGCTGAATGCCCGACGTAATTGAATCCTTCGGGCACAAGGGAGACATAGTACCGGCCAGGATTGGAATTCTTGCCC
>CAZMAE010000124.1:0-2340 GCA_964564205.1 uncultured Odoribacter sp.
GGACTGCCACTTCCCTGATAAAGGAAACATTTATTGTCGTCATCATACACCACAATCACGGAACTGGTCATGCCGGCAAAATTGATACCGACTGTATTTCCCATCTTAAACAATTCATAATCACCCTTATAATGATTAGACGGATTCCCTATTTTATTAAATCCGTTGAAACGATCATTGTCAAAATACAGCTTACCATCTATCACCTCCACCCTGAAATACATCAATTGATTGGCATTAGACAGCACACAGTTCCCCGCAGACGAAGGATCCCAGAAACTATATTTCAGATGGGCATCCTCAAGCGGAGTCAGGCTGTTCTTATCCAACTTGTAAGTTCCGTCCTCCGAGCCCAACTGTATCGCATTGTCTCCCATAAAGGTGATCGGCAAAAACAAAAACGTCGGTTTCTTCAGTACCGGCAAATCCGTCCCGTTCAAAATGTCTTTCATCAACAAGGTATCATTATTGACAAAGGACAACATATCCAACTGCGCTTCTCCCCGCTCATTCTCTCCCCATAGCAACCAACCGGTAGAAAAATTAGTCTTCAGATTCACCGAAACCGAACGGGTCGCAACGACACCCGTTGATTTATCCTTCACCCGGAAAAACAGCACATATCCGCCCTCCGGACGATTTACCGGCCAAACCAGTTCTTTTTCATGCCCGATCTCTTCCTCGTTCAGGATCCAGGAGAACTCGTAATTCTCCGGATTCTGAATCATTGAATTTTCCACTTGTGGGGTGATCCGCAACGTATCGACAAAACTTACATAATTATAAGTCGTATCGACAAACCCGGCTTCTCCGATCACCACCTCATTAATCTCCCGGTAATCGTAATTACCTAAATCTTTGTAGCAGGACTGAAGCACCATTCCTGCCAACAATCCGCCTATAACCAATAACTGTGTTTTCATACATTTTCATTTTAAATACTCTGTCCCGCAGTCATCTTCACCAAATCACCGTTTTCATCCCGCTCGTCTTCATAAATGGTCTCACCATCTTTTTCTTTCTCCTTCAAATACTTATCCAGATTCTGTCCCATAATTCGCACTCGACCTTGCTCCCCTGCATTCAACTTATTAAAATCATCCCATGTCATTTGGAAAAGTCCGCACATAATTTCAAATTTTTTGATAGACCAATTTCCCCAATATTCCACCGGCCAATATCCCGGCATCCTCACCTCATTGGCAACCAAAATCACGTGACGAACCACATTGACGGAATCCGCAGGATCTCCGTAAATATCGCCAAAGGGCTGCCACCAAGGCAAAGGCAGCACAAAATCAGCATTCGCCTGCAATTCCAGCACCAAAGAAAGCGTCAACTCCTCTTTGGCCAACTTTTCCGTTTTGATGAAACGGCAAGGCACCTCCACCTGCCGTTCGTGAGCAGGCATCAGAAAATCCGGATCAAACTCCTCATAATCCTCCCCCGGCTTCGCCGTAGACTCCGATGCCACCACCCGCAAAGAAACACGACGGTCATAATCCGTCACATTCCCCATCACACGCACCCGTATCGGCAAAACCGTATCATTTCCGAGTATCGAAGAAAAATTGATACGGGTCGTATCCACATATTCCCACTTCTCCTGTTCTCCGTAACCACTCTGCGGGGGTTTCTGCATCATAAAATACACCCCGTCTTTCCCTTCATAGTCCATCATTTCCGAATCGCAATTCCATACCAGCAACGACAGGAACAGCAACAGACTTATTTTATATATGAATTTCATAACTTTTCCGAATAAAAG
This sequence comes from uncultured Odoribacter sp., assembly GCA_964564205.1. Lineage (GTDB taxonomy): Bacteria > Bacteroidota > Bacteroidia > Bacteroidales > Marinifilaceae > Odoribacter. Next base: position 1,769 of record CAZMAE010000124.1, read on the forward strand.
AATTAATAACTACTCCCCCTGTGATCCTCTTCCTCCTGCGGCAACCGGAACAAATAATTTTCCTTCCTCATACCGATCTCATTTCCGCTTCCTGCCGTAATATCGCTTTGATTTCTGCGCTTAAAGAACCAAAACAACTGTCCTTCGCCGATAAATTCCCTCCGATACTCCTTCTCGATCTCCTCCATCAAACCAGCCCCCTCTCCTACATTTGCAATCTTCCGGGCCTCTCTCAGTTTATTCAGATATTGCACTCCCTCATCGGTACATTCCGCCGCAATCAGATACATCTCCGAAATCCGCATCAAAGGCATCAGATACTGATAACCTTTTCCCCGGTCATCCACTTCCTTATACTTCACAAAATACCGCAGATTGCCTTCGTCCTTGTCCGCACTGACCAGCAACTCCCAATGCCAGGCGTAACGGATGTCATTAATATTGTCGTCATACATCCAGTCGATATACTCTTCCGTCGGCCTCAGCACACGGGTAGAAGACAAATTGTTCGAAAAGGTCCCCTCGAAAACAGCCTTACGGTTCAAATGATACAACCCGAATAAAATTTCAGG
>CAZMAE010000125.1:0-6028 GCA_964564205.1 uncultured Odoribacter sp.
GGGAAAGCCTGAATTTCAGCACTTCCTCGTATGAGGTCTCGTTGACCACTGACAATTTGTACTTATATTTCAGCTTATCCCAAAGCTTTACCTTTTCTTTGCCCATGCATTTCTTTTTAAGCCTTCAAAATTACAATAAAAAAACCAGAAAATAAACAATCCGGACAAGGCAGAAAGAAAAACAGAAAGAAAAAGGCCCGGAGGATCCTGAATACATCTATCCATCCTGCCCGTCCTCTCCCGGCTTATAAACACTATATTCATATACGCTCAGTCCGAACTCAGGGAGCACAGCCATAATGTGATCGAAAATATCGGACTGTATTTTTTCATAATGTACCCATTCCTTCGTGGCCGAAAAACAATAAATCTGAATGGGCATACCGGTAGGCCCGGGCTGGAGCTGACGCACCATATGGGTCATATTGATATTGATATCCGGATTGGCTTCCAGCCAGACCTCCATATAATAACGGAAAATACCGATATTGGTGAGTTTCCGTTCATCGAGCACGGTCATTTTATCTTTGTTGATGTTCCCCAGCTTTTGCAACATCTGGCCGATGTAATCTTTCAAAAAAGCGGAAGTGGTAAATTTCTGGATTTCATCATGGGAAAGGAAATGGACGGAATGAATATCGATGTTGATGCTCCGCATAATCCGCCGGCCATCGGATTCCTGCATTCCGCGCCAGTTAGTGAATGAATCGGACACCAACTGATAGGTCGGGATCGTGGATATGGTCATATCCCAATTTTGCACCTTTACCGTATACAAATTGATTTCAAGCACAGTGCCGTTAGCGTTGTTCTTATCCATTTGGATCCAGTCGCCGATACGGATCATCTTGTTGGCCGTAAGCTGGATACCGGCGACAAAACCGAGTATGGAATCCTTGAAAATCAACAACAAGACGGCGGCAAAAGCACTCAATCCGACAATCAGATGTTCCGGCGACCTGTTGACCAACACACTGACCACAGTGATCACCACCACCGTGTAGAGAAACACCTTGATCAATTGAATGAAAAAAGTGATAGGACGGTTCTTCGATATCGGATAACTTTCATAAATCCGGTTGATGGCATCCAACAAAGCCACCAGAATAAACAAAAGCACGATGATCAGCCAGATATCTACCAACCGGTGGAAAATGTATTTATAGTGCCAATCGATAAACGACAGTATGACATAAGCAGTAAAAGGGGGAATCAGGGCAGACAACTTCCGGAAGAAACCTTGTTCGTAAAGGATATCATCCCAGGTATTTTTTGTTTTTCCGACCACTACTTTCAATCCCCTGGAAAGCCATTTGCGGGAAATGACATACAGCAGGACGGCAATGCCCAGAGTGATGAAGATCTTGATGATCACACCTTCGGTATCCGGAATGCCGACAGCCTTTTCCCATGCCGTCACCCGGCGCAAAAAAGATAAAGTATCTCTCATATCATCAGAATGTTAAAATATTCTGCCCATTCCTCCGCCAATCCGGCCATTCCGGAAGAGTCCATTAAATTTAAGTTAAACTTTTTGTCCCGTCTATATTAAATCGTAAATAAAACTACTTTTGTTTCAAAGACATAAAATAAACAGATATGAAAAAGTTACTTATTCTTATTTCTCTCTCCTGCTTTCTGTTCATTCAGGGGACTTTCGCCCAGGCGAACCTTCAGGATCCTCTGCCGCAGGATCCAACCATTGTAGTAGGCAAACTGCCTAACGGCATCACGTATTATATCCGCCATAACGAGGAACCCAAAAACCGGGCCAGCTTCTACATCATCCGCAATGCCGGAGCATTACTGGAAAACGATGAACAGAACGGACTGGCGCATTTTCTGGAACACATGGCTTTTCAGGGAACCAAAAACTTCCCGGGAAAGGGAATCATTACCACCATGGAAAGATACGGCGTGGCTTTCGGAGAAAATGTCAATGCTTACACCTCTCACAACGAAACGGTATACAATCTGAGTTCCGTACCTACTGAAAACGAAGCGCTGTTAGATACGTGCCTTTGGATCCTCCACGACTGGTCTTATTACCTCACACTGGACAACAAAGAGATTGACAACGAAAGGGGCGTGATCTCGGAAGAATGGAGAACCCGCCGCAATGCCGGATTCAGAATGCAAAAACAGCTTTTCCCGGTGATGTTCAAAGATTCTAAATATGCCATTCGCGATGTCATCGGATCGCTGGACGTCATCAAGAATTTCGACTATCAAACCATCAAGGACTTCTATCACAAGTGGTATCGGACCGACTTGGAAGCGATCGCTATCGCAGGCGACTTCGATGTAAAGAGAATGGAACAACGCATCAAAGAGATTTTTTCCAGCATTCCGGCCATTGAAAATCCGGAACCCCGTCCCTTTTTCGAAATTCCATCCCACGATGAGACTTATTTCGTAGCCGCCACCGACAAGGAAGCACAGACTTCCAACATCCAGGTAATCACCATACTGCCAGAAACTCCTGCAGCACAGAAAAATACTCATGCCTATCTGAAAGACAACATCATCATCTCCTTCTACAACAGCATGATCCGTGCCCGCATCAGCGAAATCATGCAGCAGGCCAATCCTCCTTTCCTGGGAGGCAGCATCGGATTCGGCGGTCTGGTCAGAGGATATAACGCTTACAGCGTTTCCGCAACGGCAAAACCCAACCAAGAAGGACTTGCCCTGGAAACCATACTCACCGAAAACGAACGGATTAAACGGCACGGATTTACGAACAGCGAGCTGGAACGGATGAAAACCAATATGCTGGCCAGTCTGGAATCGGCTTATAAAGAAAAAGACAAAACCGGCAACGAAAGCTTTATCGGCACTATGCAAAGCCATTTCCTGGAGCAGGAACCCATGGTGGATTTTGAATACTATTATCAATTTGCCAAACAGATCATTCCCACCATTACAGTCGATGAAGTGAACGGCAAGGCCAAAGAATGGAACACCGGCAAAAACCAGGTGATCACAATCACCGGTCCCTCCGAGGACACCCGGCACCTGACCCGCGAAGAAGCTCTTGCCATCATAGACAAAGTGGCCCAAGCCTCCGTAGCTCCTTATCACGACGCCATAAGCGACACCGACCTGATCACCGAAGAACTGACCGGCTCGAAAATTGTGAAGACCCGGGAATTACCCCAATTCGATGCTGTGGAATGGACGCTGGAAAACGGAGCAAAGGTCGTATTCCGGAAAGCCGACTATGAGAAAGACAATGTTTCCCTAAGCTCCTACAGCAAAGGAGGTACCTCCCTGTACGATGTCGACATGCTGGCTTCGGCCAATAATGCAGCCGACTTTACCGCAGCTTCCGGAATCGGCGATTTTGACGCCATCAGCCTGAAAAAAGTGTTAACGGGCAAAATGGCCTCCTGCAACGTCAGCATCGGCGGCATGTCGGAAGCGGTCAGCGGAGCTTCGACCCCACAGGATTTCGAAACCATGTTGCAACTGCTCTACCTGAGGTTTGAAAAACCCCGGTTCGACAAAGAAGTATTTGCATCCATCATAAACCGTCAGGAAGCCATGCTCCCGAATATCATCAAGAATCCTAAAAAAATCATGCAGGATTCCATCCAAATGATCATGAGCAATTACAGCCCCCGCAACCTGATCTTCAACGAGGACTATCTGAAACAAATCAATCTGGAAAAAATAGAGCAGGTTTACCGGGACCGGATCAAAGACGCCAGCGACTTTACGTTCTTCATTGTCGGAAACATCGACGAACAAGTAGTGAAACCCTTGGTGGAAAAATACATCGGTTCGCTGAAATCGGAATACCGCAAAGAAAACTGGAAGGATAACAATGTGAGAGGTCCCAAAGGAAAAACAGTGAGAGAAATCGGGCTGGAACTGGAAACGCCCAAGGCCACGGTGATCACCAGTTTTTCTAAAGACATGAAATACACCGTTTACAACAATATCTGCAACAACATCCTGAGTGGAATACTGGATATACGCTATACTGAAAACATCCGCGAAAAAGAAGGCGGAACCTATGGCGTCGGCGTTCAACCAAGTGCAACACGCATACCGTATTCCAGCTACAGCATAACCATGAGTTTTGACTGTGACCCAGACAAAGCCACCCATCTGAAATCCCTGATCTATGCCGAAACAGAGAAAATGATGCAAGAAGCACCCACACAGGAAGAAGTGAAGAAGGTGATTTCGAATATGCAAAAAAACCACGAGCAATCTAAAAACCACAATGGTTACTGGATGAATGCCATTTACAACTTCTATGTAAACGGTATCAATTCGGCAGATCCGAAAAATTTCGAGCACATTATAAACAAAATCACTCCGAAAGATATTCAAAAATTTGCCAGGAGTCTGTTTAAAGGCGCAGATGTCGTAGACATCACCTTCAGCCCCAAGCAATAAATCAACTCCAACTGCCTGAAAAGCGGAAAAGTTTGCGGACTTTTCCGCTTTTTATTTCCGTGTGTGCACGGCTTCCCCCAAGTCCTCCACCCCCATCGGCTCCCCATCGGCCTAAAACTTTAATCGATAAACTCTTTCCGTTTAAACGTTTGAAATCAATTTTTTACTATATTTACCCCCTGAAAAAGGATGCAATCAATTAAATATCTCATATTATGTCACAAAACAAAACAAACTTTGCCATCCCATTGGCTTTCGTGGGAATGATGTTTTTTGCGATCGGTTTCGCATTGGGTATCAATTCATTCCTTATTCCGGTATTGAAAGGGGCCTTGTCCCTTCCGTCGGTAGTTGCTTACCTGCTGCTAGCGGCTACTTTTGTACCCTTTCTAATTTTCGGTTATCCGGCTTCTTTAACCATTGCGAAAATCGGTTATAAGCGAACAATGGCTCTTTCTTTTCTGATTTTTGCCCTTGCTTTCGTCCTGTTCGTATTATCGGCTAAACAGGAAAGCTTTACTCTCTTTTTGGTAGCCTCTTTCGTCAGCGGCGCCGCCAATGCTTACCTGCAAGCCTCCGTCAATCCTTACATCACGATTCTCGGACCTATCGAAAGTGCAGCCAAACGAATGAGTATCATGGGAATCTGTAACAAACTGGCCTGGCCGGTGGCTCCTTTATTCTTTGCCTTAGTGGTAGCCGACCCGAACAATGTTCAGATCACCGATTTATACCTTCCCTTTTACATCATTATCGGAGTATTTTTCCTGTTGGGTATTATTTCCCTGATGGCTCCGCTGCCTGAAGTAGCCGCTGCCGGCGAGGACGAATCCAGTGTTGCCGACTGCCCTTATGCTGCCAACAAGACTTCGATCTGGCAGTTTCCTCACCTGTTATTGGGAGCCCTGACCCTGTTTATCTATGTGGGAGTGGAGACCCTCTCTTTGAGCACGGCAGTGGACTATGCCAAAGCCCTGAGTCTTGAAAATCCTGATTTTTATGCCTGGATTCCGAGCATCGGCATGGTTATCGGATATATCTGCGGCATCATTCTCATCCCGAAATACCTGAGTCAGGATATGGCCATGAGGATATGCGCGTGCATCGGAGTTGCCGGTTCACTGGCCATCGTACTCCTGCCCGCAACCACATCAATCTGGGCGATCTTCCTGCTGGCTTTGGGTTGTTCTCTGATGTGGCCTGCATTATGGCCGCTGGCCATGGCCGATCTGGGTAAATTCACCAAATCCGGCAGTGCCCTGTTAACCATGGCTATAGCCGGAGGTGCAGTAATCCCCACCGTTTTCGGCTCCCTGCAAGGAGGTAGTCTGGGAGCACAAGGAGCTTACTGGCTAGCACTGCCCTGCTTCCTGTTCATTCTCTACTACGGAGTTGCCGGATATAAAATCAGGACAAAATAAACGAATTCCGGGAAACGGCTTTTCCCAAAGTCATAACCCTCATGCCGACCGGTGCGGGGAATGCGGATTTCCTGCACCGACCGGCAATTTCCGTTATCCGGGCATTTCAGCGCCTTGAATGTTCAGGCTTTTGCCCCCATCAACCACCTAACCCTCCACTGTCATGTTTATCATTCCGAAAATCGAGCATTTACAAT
>CAZMAE010000126.1:0-1743 GCA_964564205.1 uncultured Odoribacter sp.
ACAATATTGGCCGTCGGAGTATATGCCATGGAGTTCATGGAATCCGGTGCTCCGGTTTGAAGCCGTTGCACAAGGTGTCGGGTTCGATATTCCTGAATTGAGCGCAGAAGAAATAAAACCCGGGTATTGGGATAATTTCAAATATTTGGGCGATTTTTCTGTCACCAAGTTTGTGTTTACGTGGATGACATTTGCACCTCTGAATTACGGAGGAGTGGACGATTATTATTTATCTGGCGGTTGGGATAGTTCGCAGGAAGACAGATACAATGTTTTGATCGGGACCTATAATGAGCGTTATGAGGCATTCATGGGTTATTTCGGAAAAACTGCCGAAGCGTTTTCTTATCCGGCTTCTTTCCCGGGAAATTAATTAAAAACGGAATATTATGAAAAAAGTAATAATAGTGTTAATGGCAGCTCTCCTGATGGGAGGGCTTGCCGGATGCTACGATGACAAGGGCAATTACGACTACACGGATATCAATGAGATGACTTATACCATCAAAGCCGCGATCAAAGGCGGAAATGAGATTGCCATTGATACGTTCGGCTACAGCCGTTGTAAACAGTCGCCGGAAGATGTCGTAGTGGTTTATACGTCGGTGGTACGCCAGAGTATGCTTTCCGGCGAAGAGAATATCGCTTACGAATGGCGCGTTACGAACAAGGATGGAGAAAGAGTAGTGTATAGGGGGAGCAAGGAGCTGGAACTGTCGTTCCCGAAAAATACGACTTCTGAATATAATATAACTTTCTGTGTCACGGATACGACGACGAATGTCAGTTTTTATAAAGATTTGCGCATAAAGACGGTACAGCCTTATCTGAACAGTTGGTTTGTTTTGAACGGGAAGGATGGTGAATGCCAGTTGTCGGTCATTGAGGAACCCGATTCCGCACAATATGTTGTTTCGTATGACGGTTATGGTGATTTGGGACTCTTCAACGAAGAAGAGCGGAAAGTGATTCGCGACGCGAACTGCCTGATTTATTCTCCGAATGTGGATGAAAGTACTTCTGTTGCCCCGGAATTGTTGCAAATCGTGACCAAAGAAAGGATCTGGAAGACGAAACCGAATACATTGAAGATGAAAGAAATGCGGCTGGATAGCGAATTGTCCATGACAGCCCGGATGGAGGGAAGTTGGGAGTGCGGTGGCACCGTGGTTGCGGATGAACGGGGACAGCTTTATTTGTCCGTTGACGGAGCATCTTACCAGATGTTGTATCCCAATAGTGAAAATTATCGAGCCGATGTGATCAGTCATAACCTGGCTCAGGCCCAAAAGGTTGTTTTTTGGGACAGCGAGAAAAAAAGATTCGGTTATGCAGATGTTTCGAGATGGGGAAAACAGGAGGTATCTTTTATTGAGAGTGAAATAGAAGATGCCGGGAATCAGGAAATCGTATGGATCGGTCCGGAATTCGGCATGGGGAGCAAGGAGAACAATTCATTGTGTATGGCTGTCGGCCGAAACAAAACAACGCAGGAATATACCGTTTATCACATTACCGTGGATGAAAAGAATGAATATGTCATTACTCCGCAGAACATCGGGCTTTTGAAGGGTGCTCCTTCCGGATTCGTTTCATCACCTTATGCGTGGGAGAGACAGTTCTTCTATATTTCCGGAAACTGCATCTATCGTTTCAACGGCCTAGACGAATCCATTGAAATATACGATGCCGGGAATCCTATCCGTCAGGCCAAATTTCGCATACTCAACACCCCAATTCCAG
>CAZMAE010000127.1:0-8897 GCA_964564205.1 uncultured Odoribacter sp.
TCACTTCCTGTGGCCAACAGGGGGTGAAGCGTGAAAGTAGTCTCCGCAGCACTACTTTTTATTTTACAATAACCGTGTTACCCTTTATCTCAAATTGTACGTCTTCAGCTTTACCGATTAATTCCAAAACTTTAGAAAACGACTCATGCTTTTCCATATTCAATGAAAACTGGTACGAACGCAACTCATCCCGACTGTAAAATACATCAATGTTATACCACCGCTCCAAGTCGGTCAGAATTTTCTCCAATGGGCAATTATCATACACCAAACGTCCGTCCGCCCATGCCAAATACAAATCGACATCCACGTCCCGAACCTCCAATCCCATCGTTGATTTATCAAACAACGCTTGTTTATTCGGAACAAGTTTCACGCTTTTACCTTCTACCCTTACCGTCACATGACCACTTTCCAACGTAGTTTGTATATCCTTTTCGTCTTTATATGCCCGGACACCGAAAGTAGTTCCCGTAACCAGCACATTCAATTCTCCGGCTGTCACGACAAAAGGATGTTCCGTATTTTTTGCCACTTTAAAATAAGCTTCACCTGTCAAATATACCTTACGTTCTTTCCCTTGAAACTTTACGGGAAAATTCAATGTTGATTCAGAGTTTAAATAGATCACCGTACCATCCGATAACGTGAGTAAATATTCTCCGCCTCGTGGGATCTCCAGCGTGTGAAATATCTCAGTTGTATCCGAAGTGACAATATCCCGGTATTCCAGAGAATTTGTCTTCACCAATAACAAGCTGTCGTTTTCAGCAAGATCCGAACGCAATTTCTCGTCTTCCAAATCAACCTTACGTCCATCAGGTAAAATCAAAACCGCACGAAAACCGGGAGTTTGCACATCGTTTTTTGTCATCGGCAGTATCTCCGGTTGTTTTCCATTCCCGAAAAAGTAAAACATACTCCCTATACTCAATAACAAAATTACCACAGCCGCATACGGAATCCATCTCATCCCCGTTACGGAACGGCCAGACGATTTCTTCAACTGAAGCTTCTGCCATCCCTTTTCCTCCTCTTCTTCCGTTTTCACGAAGCGGGAAATACTCTTTTCCATATATTCGTGCGACAACATCCGTTGGAAAAGTTTTTCATGTCTCGGAGAGGCTGCTCTCCATTCATTCAATTCTTTCTCCTGTGCATGGTCTGTCATTTCCTGCATGTGAAGGAAAATCAACCGGGCTATATGTTCCTCCTTATTTAACATCTTTTTTTAGCTTTTATACTAAAGCGATTTGAATAGCATTTGGTGTAATAAAAAAAATCAATTTTTCTTATTTCCCAACTTATTTTTATTCGGTAGTCCGCCCCTTGCTGCAATTTGTTGGTCTATCCCAAGAATTACCTCTCTTTGATAAATAGAATTTTTCATAAATTTATAGGATTCAATCCGGAATGCTATACTTATTACTTATGGTAGACTTACAACTCATACAAAGCAAAATATATGAAATCCGCGGGCAACGTGTGATGCTTTCAAGCATACTGCGCAGTGATATTGCTGTACAAACCAGTATCCTTATCATGCACGCATTTGTCGCCATGCGGCAAATTATAACCATGCCTCCGATTGATAAAGTTTCCTTGCTTCAGCAGGAAATAAAGGAACTCAAAGAATACATGGAAAATGTTTTTACTGACCAGAACGATATCAACGAAGATACCCGCATACAACTCGAACTCACCAATCAGACACTGGCAGAATTGCAGGTACATAAGAAATTGGCCGACAAACCGCGCCGCCCCATCGGTTTTATCCGGCCGGAAGAAGATTAATTGAGTGTGTTTATACGCTCTTGTCGGACAATACTCCCATAACCTCCCTTTTTCACCCTCCTTTTATCGCCCATTCCAATGGGAGTTATAACGGAGTTATATCGGCGTTGAATCGGCGATAATCCAGGAGAACACCGGAAATACACATGAAAAAGACCGGTGAAAGACTTGAAAAATACCAGCCCGGATATGCCGGAAGGTCACTGGAAAAACCACGCTACTTTGACACATTGGACTCAAATAACATTAACCACTTAGTACAAGTATTGTCAGAAATTTTTTTGTATAGATTTGAGGATCAGAGTACTGGTGTAACGAGGTAACAATAAAAAGCAGGCAGTTCGATAAAGCGTAGTTTATCCGAAAACAGTTCGTGCGTACTTTTATTCTTAGGGTGAATGATTTACAAACATAGGATAATTCTGCCGCATAACCGACAGCTATTCAAAAGAATGGCTATTATTTATCACGGGCTATTATTCTATTGCACAATTAAAAGCGGAAGCGCTTTTTCAGAAAGCTCGGAATTCTAAAATTAATTGTATCTTTGCATCGTTTTGTTCCGAACCGCTCTCCGGCGGCAAGGATTAAATGGGAATCAGGTGAGAATCCTGAACAGTCCCGCTGCTGTAAGCCCATAAAAGATCAGGCACACTTTAGCCACTGTCTCTGCGGAGATGGGAAGGCGCCTGAACCGGGTAAGTCAGAAGACCTGCAAAACGATTTTTTTCAATGGCTTTCGAGGAATTAGCTGTAGAAAACATCAGGTATGCGTTTTTAGCACGTTTTACATCTTGTATTTTACAGAACATGCGGAGTTTCCGAGGCATAGTATTAACTGTTTAAAGGAGACGGGTTTTGGTACGTTTGTTTTTTTATCGGTGCGGGCTTTGCATGCTGGGATTGGGAGGCGTTTGGGGCCGTACTTCCGCTCAGACAGTAGATACGACCCGCGTATATGAGTTGCAACAAGTGGATGTATCGGCTGTCCGGCGGCCTTCGGTAGTCCGTTCGACTGCCCCCTTGCAGGTCGTCAGCGGCAAGGAAATGGAACAGCTGGGCTATCAGAGCTTGGCGGATGCCGTGCGTCGTTTCAGCGGAGTGACCGTGAAGGATTATGGCGGTATCGGCGGGTTGAAGACGGTATCGGTGCGTAGTCTGGGGGCCCATCATACGGGCGTGATGTACGACGGTATTGCCGTAAGCAACTGCCAGGCGGGACAGATCGACATCGGGCGTTTTTCGCTGGACAATGTATCGCAGGTCAGTCTCGCCGTCGGACAGGAAGACGACATTTTCCAACCGGCACGAATGTTTGCCTCGGCAGGCGTGTTGAGCATCCAAACGCAACGACCGGATTTCAGGGAAAACCGGAATGACAGTTGGCAATTCCGGATAAAAGGCGGTTCGTTCGGCTTCATCAATCCGAATCTGCGTTACGCCCGCAAACTGACGGACAGGACAAGCATCGCGGTAGACGGCGATTTTTTGAGAGCGGACGGCACTTATCCCTTTACTTTGAAAAACGGGGAATTGGTTACCCGTGAAAAACGTTACAATTCCGACATTCTTTCGTGGCATACGGAAGCGAATCTGTATGCAACCCTGCGGGATAGCAGCCGACTGATGGCAAAAGCCTATTATTTCCAATCGGAACGGGGACTGCCGGGCGGGGTGATTTTTTATAATCCGAACACCAACGAACGACTGTGGGACCGGAACTTCTTCGTCCAGACGGGGTACGAAAAACACTTCAATGCGCAATGGGCGCTGAAAGGAGCCTTAAAATACAACTATTCGTGGAACCGCTACCAGGATGTGAATGTAAAATATGACGGAGGGAAACAGGTAGACAGAAACAGACAGCAGGAATATTACGGAACTGCGACGGTGCAATATATGCCGTCGGAACATTTGACGTTTTCATTGGCCACGGATTTTGCCGTGAATAAGTTATGGAACAATATACCGGACTGTCCTTTCCCTACCCGCTACACTTCTTATAGCGTTCTGGCCTTAAAATACCATTACCGTTTTTTGACGGTTACGGCAAATATGCTGAATACTTTTGTTGCGGAAAAGGTAAAAATCGGTGAGCGGCCTGAAAACCGCAATAAACTGACTCCTTTTGTGGCCCTCTCTTTGCAACCGTGGTCCGGGCAGAACCTGTATTTGCGTTTCCTGTACAAAAATACATTCCGGGTGCCGACATTCAACGATTTGTACTATTTGAGAATCGGCAATACGGGATTGAGACCGGAATTGGCAAAAGAATATAGCGGAGGAATCACATGGAGCGGTACGCCATGGAGCTTTGTGGATTTCTTGTCGGTCACGGCAGACGTGTATTATAATCGGGTCACCGATAAAATTGTCGCCTTCCCCTCGACCTACGTGTGGAAAATGCTCAATCTGGGGAAAACGGATATTACCGGGGCGGATGTGAATGTAAGAGCGGAAATACCCCTGTATAACCGGATCGGTCTGCATTTTTCGGCGGGATATACCTGGCAGAAAGCAATCGATGTGACAGACAAAGAGAGTAAAAACTATAAAGAACAGATACCATATACCCCTTGTCATTCCGGAAGCGGCGCGTTGCAATTGCAGACACCGTGGGTGAATATGGCTTATACGGTTATCGGCGTGGGAGAACGGTATATTCTGTTGCAGAATATTCCGACAAACCGCATAGACGGCTATGCAGAGCATACCCTTTCTCTGTCCCGGGAATTTACCGGAAAAAATTTCCATCTCCGCTTACAGGCAGAATTGATAAATTTTACGGACGAACAATATGATATTATTAAATACTACCCGATGCCGGGGCGTTCCTACCGGTTATCGGCCACTTTAAGATTTTGAAATGTTTAACTTAAATAAAAAGAAAGATGAAATTCAGAAGTTTGTTTTTAGCACTGTTGTGCACTTTGTTTATGGGAGTAAGTCTTACCTCTTGTAGTGACGATGATGATGACGATCAGGTAACCACCGGTGCCTTTATCTTGAATGAAGGCAAGATGGATGCCAACAATGCGGGAATTTCCGTGTATAATCCGGAAACTCATGTAGTAACTGCCGATATTTATATGGCACAAAATGGCAAGGGACTGGGAGATACCGGTCAGGATATGATTAAGTACGGAGATTACGTTTATGTTACTGTGTACAATTCCAGTCGTTTAGTGAAATTGGACAAAGAAGGAAAAGAAATAGCCTCCCTGTCATTCTCCGCAGAAGACGGACAACCTCGTTATATGGCGGCAGAAGACGGAAAATTATATGTTACTTTATACAGTGGCAAGGTGGCACGTATCAATACGTCTGACCTTAAGATTGAAGGATATGTAACGGTAGGAAAAAATCCGGAACAAATCGTGGAGGAAGATGGCAGATTGTATGTAGCAAACTCCGGCTGGGGAAAAGACAATACGGTATCTGTTATCGATTTAGGAACATTTAAAGTCATTAAAACAGTTGAAGTGGTTGTAAATCCTAATCATTTGGAAGAAGCCGAAGGGTATGTTTATGTTATTTCTTACGGAAATTTTAACGACATTCCTTATACTTTGTCCCGAATCAATACCCAAACGTATGAGGTTGAAAAAATTACAACGGCAACTTTGATGGCTGAACACGACGACATCATTTATTTGGCAAATTCCCAAACAGATTGGAGTACTTATACAACCACCACGACCTTTTTCACTTATGATGCCAGCCGCGGTGTATTGAATAATACCTCTTTTCTGCAAGACAGTCCACAGGCAAAAGAACTGGCAACTAAGAGTATTTATATGATGGAAATTGACCCCCATAATGGAGACATCTACATCGGTATATCAGACTATGTCAACAATGGAGATGTATATCGGTTCAACAAAACGGGTGGATTCATAAAAGAATTGTCAACCGGAAGTTTGAATCCCAATAATATGGTATTTTTTAATTGATGAACCGGCCTACTTTACTATTGTTAGCTGCAATCGCCCTTTTGTCCGTTTCGTGCGGGCAAAAAGGGCGCGTTGCTGAAAAAGAGGGCGGAAATTATCAAGTGGGATACGCCACCGGGTTTTCCGTGCGACGCACGGCGGAATATACGGAAGTCCGGATTCGCGACCCGTGGGATACGACCAAGTTGCTGCAACGCTATGTGTTGGTGGAGCGCGAAAAGGAACTGCCCGCCGATTTACCCGAAGGCGTACTTGTACGCACCCCCTTGAAACGGGTGGTGGCGGCGACGTCCGTACACTGCGGTTGGTTGGATATGTTGGGTGTGCAGGAAGAGGTTGTGGGCGTGTGCGAATCCCGCTATATAGACGTACCTTTTGTACAGAAAGGACTGCAGGAAGGACGGGTGGTTGATATCGGCGAAGCGGCGGCGCCCGATATAGAACGCCTGATTGAGCTGAAGCCCGACGGGATGATTACCTCGCCGTTGAGCAATGCCCCTTACGGACGGGTGGAAAAAACGGGTATTCCGCAGGTAAAATGTGTGGATTATATGGAGCCGACGCCGTTGGGACGGGCAGAATGGATTCGCTTTCTGGCGCTGTTTTTTGACCGGGAAGCTTTGGCTGATTCGCTTTTTGCGGAGACGTTGAAAGCCTATGAAGAGGTGAAAGCATTGGTAAAAGGGGTCGAAAAACGTCCGACGGTCGTGCTCGGCATGAAGTACGGAGCGGTGTGGTATGTTGCAGGAGGAAACAGCTATATGGGCAGCCTTGTGAAAGATGCAGGTGCGGATTACTGTTGGAAAGAGGATACGCATAACGGCTCCTTCCCGCTAGCTTTTGAATCGGTGTTTGAACGAGGCGGGGAAGCGGATTACTGGTTGATAAAGTACAACCGCACGCAGGAAATGAATTACTGGGACCTGAAAGAGGAGTATGCTCCTTATGCGAATTTTGCCGCCTGGAAAAAACGTCATATCTTTACTTGCAATACGGGCGTGGTGTCTTATTACGAAGAGGTGCCGATCCGTCCCGATTATTTGTTGAAAGATTTCGTGAAGATTTTTCATCCGCAACTCTTGCCGGATTACCGCCTGAGGTATTACCGGGAAATGGAAGATGAATAATGAAGTATCGTATTTTAGGATGTATAGCGCTGCTTTTAGCCCTGTTTTTTGCGGCTAATTTATTTCTGGGATCGGTCCGGATTCCGTTCCGTGCGGTGTTGGGTATTTTGTCGGGAGAAGAGGCGGAAAAGGCAACTTGGACTTATATCGTTTGGCAGACGCGTTTTCCGCAGGCGGTGACGGCTTTGTTTGCCGGAGCGTCTTTGGCGGTGGCCGGGTTGATGTTGCAGACGGTGTTTGCCAACCCGTTGGCGGGCCCTTCGGTTTTGGGAATCGATTCCGGAGCGAGTTTGGGGGTGGCATTGGTGATGCTGATGTGCGGAGGAACGATAGGGACGGTAACGGTGGGACTAACGTTTTCCGGCTATATGGCGGTGATTTTGGGCGCTTTTACCGGAGCCGCCGTGATTTTGGGACTCATCATCTTTTTTTCGACGGTGATACGGAGTAATGTGATGTTGCTGATCATCGGCATTATGATTGGATATATCACCTCTTCGGCCATTTCCTTGCTGAATTTTTTTGCTACGAAGGAAGGCGTTTTTTCATACACCATGTGGGGGATGGGCGATTTTTCGGGTGTGTCGGCAGGACAACTGCCGTTTTTCGGCGGAATTTTGTCGGTCGGGTTATTGCTGGCCTTGTTGTTAATGAAACCGCTGAATGCGCTTTTGTTAGGGGAGCGTTATGCAGAAAATCTGGGTATCAATGTCAGACAGGTGCGGATTGTATTATTGATCAGTACGGGCCTGCTGACGGCCGTGACCACTGCCTTTTGCGGACCGATAGCCTTTATCGGGCTTGCTGTTCCCCATATCGCCCGTCTGTTGCTGGGTACCTCCAATCACAATTTGTTATTGCCTGTCACCATGTTGTGCGGGGCTGCCGTTGCATTGCTTTGTAATCTGATCAGCGTTTTGCCCGGAAGTGCGGGGGTTATTCCCTTGAATGCCATCACGCCGGTGTTAGGGGCTCCGGTGATTATTTATGTAATTGTGAATCAACGTAAAATCCAATATTTCCATTGATGAAGAAGGAGCCCATAGTGAGTGCTGCCGATTTGACCATCGGTTACCGAAACGGAAAGCGGGTGACGCGGGTACACGAACATCTTTCCTTTCAGCTGTATCCCGGCGAACTGACTTGTCTGTTGGGTGCCAATGGTACGGGAAAGTCTACGCTGCTTCGCACCTTGGCGGCATCCCAGCCGGCACTTGCCGGCGAATTGTTGCTGGAGGGGCGGGCCTTGTCCCTTTATTCGGAAAAAGAGCGTTCACGCCGGATAGGCATGGTGCTGACGGATAAGACGCAAGCGGGAGGACTTACGGTATATGAGCTGGTCGCTTTGGGCCGGCAGCCGCATACCGGTTTTTTCGGTCGGCTTCACCGGCAGGACCATGTGCTGATAGCCGGGGCATTGGAAGCTGTCGGCATTGCTCACAAGGCCCGAAGCTATACGGCGGAATTGTCGGACGGCGAACGCCAGAAGGTGATGATTGCCAAGGCTCTGGTGCAGGAATGTCCTCTGATTTTGTTGGATGAGCCGACGGCTTTTTTAGATGTTGTGAGCCGTATCGAAATTATGAATTTGTTGCATTGTTTAGCCGTAGATCAACATAAGGCGATTCTGCTTTCTACCCACAATATTGAACAGGCGCTTGTTCTGGCGGATAAACTCTGGCTGCTTTCGCAGGAGAACGGTTTGCAATGCGGCGTGACGGAAGACCTGATATTGAATCACCGGATGGATGATTTATTCGGCCGGCCGGATATACAGTTTGACTATGCCCACGGGGTTTATTATCCGATTGTGAATGGTAAGAAACGGATTGTTGTCGACGCTTCTGACGACACTTTACTGCATTGGACGGTCAATGCGCTGAACCGCCGGCACTATCAATGTCTTTCCGTATCGGAGGAAAACACTTCGCTCCCCCACCTGCATGTCAGCTCTCCGGCTTCTTTGATTTTGAACCGCTCCGGAAAAACCGATGTTTGTTCCTCTTTTGAAGAACTCCTTTCC
>CAZMAE010000128.1:0-7493 GCA_964564205.1 uncultured Odoribacter sp.
CGGCAAAAAACTTCCGATTCCCACAACGACAGAAACCGGAAGACTTTTGAACGGTTGCCCACCCTTCGGGTGTCAGATTTTGCCCACACAAACATATTTCTATAAAGTTACGGAATATTCCGTGACATCCTGTTCCAAAAAATCATCTGATATTTCTTGCTTTTGAAAAAAATGTTATATTTGAAGCATAAAGAGTTATTTAACAGCATAGCACCACAAATCACTGAAATTAGCACGGTTGTCAAATCGTTACCGTCATTCTTTTCAAATACCCCGCTAAATGTTTATGACTCAAACAGTTTGTATCAACCCATTAAAAATTGGGAATGACGAGTCCTTATAAATTAACAGACTATATTAAACAAGGAGAAAAATGAAAAAAAGGAAAGGTTGTATGATAACTCTCTGGATTATCGGAGGCTTCTTTGTTGTCATCAGTTGGTTGGCGTTGAGGGATTGGAAAGATACTTGCGGCTTAGTAATTTATAAAGTCGATTCCACAACGTTAATAGGTGATATTAGTGATTCTGCCCTTTACCTTACTGATTTGAAAGGTGAATATCAACAGGATACGTTAATCATTCATACTTATAGTAAATTCGTTTATTTTACTTTTTTGGAATCAAGAAAAACAGCAAGGAGGGGATTGGTATTAGAACGACCTGTTAAGTTCGTTAAGTATGATAAAAGCTTTAAAAGGTTATCTGTTTGGAGGGAAAAAGACAGAACGGAATTCATCATCAAGAATTTTTCTCGACAAGTGAAAGACAGGTGATATACAGTCTGATCAAAAAGAAGATATCTATGAAAAATGGGTTATCAGCCCTTTACTTCTGAAATATTTTCGAATGCAAGAGCCGTGCTTTCTCACGGTTTTTTCATGTAAAAACAGTGCATGTACGGTTCTTCGGAAGAAGCCGGGATTGGTCTCCGGTGTGTAGACAGCACCACCACCACGGAAACAAACATTCGATCCTTAACTTTCCGGTTCGTTTTCTGCTGCCGGAACGTGGAGTAGCTTAATGGCTTTGAAATTTCCTTGTGTCTTTAAATGAGAGATCCGAGGTGTTTTTTATACTTAAAAAAAAGAAAGTGTACAGAAGTCAAATATTTTTATTATCTTTGCCTTCATTATATTATTTTCACATGTCCTTGTGATAGTCGGAACGGCATGAATGACTGATAAATGTCCGTTTAATTTTGCGGATTTCCGCAAAATTAAACGGATTTGACGAGCGATGAACGTAGGGTGGGAAAGGTGATTCCGGATCGGATCAAAACCTTATAAAGGCATGAGTGACAGGAACTAATAAATAAACGTTAAACTTATGACTATGGAAAAAGCAAGAAAAAACGAATATGAAAGAGCAACGGGGTGATGTGGTGGAACCCGGATATGGCAACCAAAAAAAACGGACGTTTTTTTGCCGTAATAATGTGTTGACTATTAATTATTTATTATTAAATATGACAGATCTATGCAGATAAAATCAAGGACGGCAATTTTGTCGTTAAAAAAATGTATGTTAGGTGTGTTCGTGATGTCCATGATGCTCGGTATTATACCTTTGAGAACCTATGGAACAGCGACTTATATCTCCGATAGCAGATCGGAGGTGGTGACGGACGGCAGCCGGCAGACGGGTGCCGATGACGGTGTGATCAGGCTGACGGGAAAGGTGGTCAGTGCTACAGGAGAGCCTATTCCGGGAGTAACGGTGAAAATAGCTGGCACGAACGTCGGTACTTCAACGGATATGAACGGAAAATACAATTTTGTCTATCCCAAGAGTAAGGAATCGCTCGCTTTGGAGTTCTCTTTCGTGGGAATGAAGACGGAAACCGTGAAATATGCAGGGCAAAAAGAGATCAATGTAACTCTTTACGAAGCTCTGGAACAGTTGGAAGAGGCAGTAGTGACCGGTTATCAGACATTGGATAAACGGACATTGACCAGTGCCATTACAACGGTGAAAGCGGAAGATATATTGATTCCCGGTGTGACGAGTATCGACCAGATGCTGGAAGGACGTATTCCGGAAATGGCGTTCATGTTGAACTCCGGAGAGGTCGGGGCCACTCCCCGCTTGCGTGTCCGGGGAACTTCCACTTTGCTGGGAAACCGGGAACCGCTCTGGGTGTTGGACGGGATTGTGATGACCGATCCGGTGGATGTTGATCCCGAGGATCTGAATAATCCGGATTACCTGAATATCATCGGAAACGCTATCGCCGGAATCAACCCGCAGGATATCGACCGTATCGATGTGTTGAAGGATGCTTCGGCAACGGCGCTTTACGGAACACGGGCAGCCAACGGAGTCATCGTGGTGACGACGAAAAAGGGTAGAATCGGCAAGCCGGTGATTTCTTACACCCACTCATCCAAGATTACCCGCCGTCCGAGGTACAGCGACCGGAATATCAACCTGATGAATTCCCAGGAACGCGTGCTGTTCGGAAAGTCTTTGGCCGATCAGCATTATGTTTTCCCGAACAGAATGCCGATGGTGGGGTATGAAGGTGCGCTTTATCGCTTGCAGAGCGGACAGACGGATTACGATGCTTTCCTGAAAGAGGTGACCCGGTATGAATCGGTGAATACCGACTGGTTTGATATTCTGACCCGGGACGCCTATTCTCATTCGCATACCCTGAATGTCAGCGGAGGATCGGATATCGTGCGGTATTATGTATCTCTGGGGTATGACCGCGATAACGGTGTTTCGAAGACCACTTACACGGAACGCTATACCGTGGCGGCCAAAGTGGATGTGACAATGTCCGAGAAAGCTCAGTTGGGAGTGAAGCTGAACGGTAACGTACAGAAGAAAAACCACCTGGCATCTGCGGTGAACGCCATGGATTACGCTTACAATACGACGCGGGCGCTGCCTTGTTTCAACGAGGACGGCTCTTTGTTTTACTATGAACGCTACCGGGGAGGATACAGCGACGGTAACAAATATTTGCGCTACAATATTCTGAATGAAATCGACAACAGTTCCACTTCCTATGACGGTAAAGGTTTCCAGGTGGATTTGAATTTGAAATACAAGATCCTGCCGACGTGGGATGTTACCGCTATCGGTTCCTATTCGGTCAGCAGCACTTTGCAGGAAGACTGGTGGGGCGAGCGGTCGGCTTACGTGGCCTCGTTGAAAAACGGTGAATATGAAGACAAACCGGTTCCCGGCGAGGATGGCAAATGTGCCCTTCCTTACGGCGGGGTGCTGAGACCCAAGAATTCCGATACGGAAAACCTGACGCTCCGTTTGCAGTCGAACTACCGGAAGTTGTTCGGTGTTGACGAACAGCATTTAATCACAGCGTTGCTGGGATATGAAGTCAACATGTCGCGTTCCAAGACCATGAACAATGAAGTGCGCGGCTATCTGAAAGAGCGGGGAATGCAATTCGTGGATATGAGTGGTTTGAATCTGGGGGATTATCCCTTGTACAGAGAGTGGCTTCAGAAAAATCACATGTCTCTGGGCCGGGGATTGACCAATTCATTGAGTTTATATATGTCTCTGACTTACGGGTACAAGGAATTTTTCACCTTGAATCTGAACGGACGAACGGATGCGTCCAATAAATTCGGGAGCCGGAGCAACGAGCGTCTGTTGCCGGTGTGGTCGGCTTCCGGGATGTGGAATATTCAGGAGACTTTCCTGAAAGACGTTTCCTGGCTGTCCGAAATGCGCTTGCGGATGTCATACGGTATGCAGGGAAATATGCTGGACGGACAGACCCCGAACATGCTGATCAACCAACTGCCGATCAATTCGTATTACAACGAAAACGTATCCACAGTGGGGCAGTTCCCTAACCCGAATCTGAAATGGGAAGAAACGAAACAGACGAATGTCGGATTGAGCCTGAGCCTGTTTAACAGCCGTTTGAACCTGAATGGTGAGTTCTATTATAAAAAGACCGAGAATGTATTCTCGTGGGTAAACGTCGCTCCGACAAACGGTATGACCTCTTACCTGATGAACAGCGGGGATCTGGAAAATACAGGGTATTCGATTTCTGTATCCGCGACGCCCGTCAAGTTCAAGGATTTCTCATGGAGGGTTTCCACCAGCTATTCCGCCAATAAGAATAAGGCGAAAACAGATGCCGTCGAAAAATACGAATTGTCCTCTTATCTGGATGGAAATGCGGTAGTCAGCGGCGAGCCGGTAGGTACGTTCTATTCTTATGAATTTCTGGGCTTGAGCGCACAAAACGGAGCTCCGCTTTTTGACGACTTCTCGGACCGCAAACATTTGCTGGAAGGCAAGAGCCAGGAAGAAGTTGTCCGTGCGGTGATGGTGAAGAGCGGAACCCGGGAACCGAAGTTTAACGGTAATCTCTTCAATACATTTACCTACAAAGGCTTTACATTATCTTTCAACCTGGCCTACAGCCTGGGCTCCAAAGTCCGTCTGTTTGCACTGTATTCCCCGATCATTCAGGGAGTCAGCGCCGAAGATAATATCCGGAAAGAATTTACCAACCGTTGGCAAGTGCCGGGAGATGAAAGACGCACCGATGTGCCGGCTATTATTGACCAGTCGGACGCGATGTATAATTTATACAACACTCATTGGTCACAGGATCAGTTGAACAAAGTGAAACCTTTCGCCACCAGTCTTTGGGACATGTACGATCGTTCGGATATCCGGGTGGTCAGCGGAAATTACCTGAAAATGCAGTCACTGACGTTCCGGTATTCTTTCCGGCCTAAACTGTTGAAGAAGCTTTCGCTTTCATCGGCTTCCGTTTCGTTTTCCACACAGAATCTGTTTACCATTTCCGCCAAAGCCTTGAAAGGACAGGATCCTTCACAGGCCGGATTTGCCAAACCGAATCTTTCAATCCGTCCTAACTATACCTTGGGATTAAATGTTTCATTCTGATAAAAAAGAATAGTATGAAGAAGTTAATATATGGAATTGCAGCTGCTCTGCTTTGTTTCGGTTGTGATGATTTCCTGGAAGAGTATTCGCAGTCGCAGACCGTTGCAAAAAAGGTGGCTCATTTTGATGAAGTGTTGCTGGGAGACGGTTATTTGCCTTCCGTGAAAAAAGAGTATATCTCGGAGGACCAGGCCGGATTCCTGGGCGTAATGGACGATGATGTGACGACCGTGGCGTCGCCGGGAATATCCAAGTATTGGTTGTATTGTATGGAGCCTTTGTTCGGTTATTATGCCTGGCAGCTGGAAGTGGGGCGGAATCCGACAGGAAACGTGCTGAGGGAAGACGGTTCGACGTGGCTTGATTTTTACAAGAGAATCAATGTGATGAATATCATACTGAAAGAAATCGATGATGTTTCCGTATCGACTCCCACAGAAGAGCTGGACCGTATCCGGGTAAAGGGGGAATGTCATTTTATCCGGGCCTCTCTCTATTTTACATTGGTGAATCTTTACGGGAAAGCTTACAATAAGGCCACTTCGGCAACGGATTACGGTGTGCCCTTGAAATTGACCGATTATGTGGAGCACGACAAGGAGCAGAAAACGCAGTTCGAGCGTACTCCCGTGGCAGAAGTGTACAGCCAGATCGTGAAGGATTTGAAACAGGCCGAGGAGTATCTGACACAGAGTCCGCAGCAGCGGCCTTTGCACAGGGCTTCCAAAGAAGCCGTTCAGCTGTTGCTCAGCCGGGTGTACCTGTACATGCAGGACTGGCACAATGCGGCTCTTGTGGCAGAAAAGTTGCTGGAAGGAGATACGCGGCTGCATCAGATGTCTGAACGCGATTCGGCAAGGGTGTTCCTGTCGGAAGAGAATACCGAAGTGCTTTTCTCGCAGGGATCCATGAATGTCCGTAACGGAATGACGGGAGAGAGAGGTGATTTTGCCGTGTCGGATGAATTAGTGGAGCTGTATGATCAGGAAAATGATTACCGGCGCTATTTCTTTAGAAAGAATTCAGCTACTTTTGCCAATCAGTTGCAATGGAAATACGATACGGTGGATTTACCGCACGTATCCAATGTTTTTGCCCTCAGAATAGCCGAAGGATACCTGAACCTTGCCGAGGCTTATGCCATGGAAGATAATACGGAGGGAGCGAATCGCTATCTGCGTCTGCTGCGCGAGAGCAGAATCCGGAATTATGTGCATACCGATTATACGGGAGAACAACTGGTGGAGGAAATCCGCTTGGAGCGGCGCAAGGAACTGTGCCTGGAGGGACACCGCTGGTTTGACCTGAGGCGTTATGCCGTGTGTGAGAAATACCCGTTCAGCAAGGAAATACGGCATGAATTCAACGTTTATGACGGCCATCAGAACGCCTGGGATCATACCGATGTGTACGTACTGGGCAAGGACGATCCCGCTTACGTGATGCAGATTCCCAAATCTGTGCTGGAATATGACGAGGAACAGATGCCGGAGAATCCGAGAAACAAACGTGCACCTTTAGGAGATGACTAATCATTGATTAAAAAAGAGGATATGAAAAAATTAGGATTATATATGTTGTTGGCTTTTCTGATCGCGGCGTGTCAGAAAGAGTCGGAAATAACGCCGGGCATCGCGTATGAAAATCTGTATACGATACAGGATGATCCTACCGATTCGATACAGCACAAGCGTTATGAGTTGTACGAAAAGTATGGCGTACCGGTTTATTTCAACGATACGATCGGGAAAGTGTTTGTGAAAACGGATGTTAACGGAGATTCCGTTTTTCATTACGAAACCCTGGATTTGAATTGGACATTTAGCGGGGACAATAGTAAATCGGTGACTTACCAGGTGACTCGTCATACAGATCCTGCCCTCATGATGAAGGCATTGCGTTTTACGGAAGTTTTCCTGGAAAACAGCCAGCCGGCCCTTTATCCTTATGCGATATGGCTGACGGAAAAATGTTATCAGCTTTCTTCGCTGGGAGTGGAACAGAAAGAGATGGTCAGCCGTTACCGGAACCTGATGTTCTCCTGGATCGAAGAGATGAAACCGGAAGAGATGCTGAGCATTGCCCTTTCCTACCGGAATGATGTGGTGAAACTGAAAGTGCAGAACTATACCGATCAGCTGAATGCATTCAATAAAGTATTGGAGGAAGGATATTACGATCATACATGGGTCGATTTTTATCCGGATGAAATATTGCCTTACTGGAATAAGGTGGACTGGTATCCTCTTCCATTAGACGAGGAATGGGATCCGAATCTGAAAGAGAGTAGTAGTTATCGGTTTTACATGAAAATGGCTGGAAATTATACAAATCCTGATTTCCCTCCGTATGGAGCGGTGTGGACAGACACGGAGGTGGATAATTACATGGCTTATTGCCGTAAATTGGTAGGAGCGTATGGTTTTGTGACTTATTCACCTGAATCTTCGCTTGATGTTCCTAAAAATTCTGATGTAGACTTGGAATTGTTCCTGGTCGAGATGATGAAATATCCGCGTAAACAATTTCTGGAACGTTGGGAGGGATGTCCGCTCGTGATCAAAAAATACGAAATCCTGTATGCTA
>CAZMAE010000129.1:0-5851 GCA_964564205.1 uncultured Odoribacter sp.
TTTCCCGATGGACTTGTCGTCGATTATTTCTAACTTCTATGCCCGGGCCGGAATGGTGTATCTGAATAACGGGCAGACGGGTTCCGTGACGTTTATCGGTACGGTGTCGCCTGCCGGTGGTAACCTGAAGGAACCGGTAACTGAGTCGACCAAGAAAGTTGCCCGCTGTTTCTATGCTTTGTCGCAGGCCCGTGCCGACTCTAAGCGCTATCCGGCGATCGATACCCTGGAATCTTATTCGAAATATCTGGAGTATCCCGAGTTTGTCGAATATGCCCGGAAAAATATTTCGGACCGGTGGATTGCCGATGTGAATGAAGCCCGGAATATGCTGGTCAGAGGACGGGAAACAGCAGAACAAATCGACATCCTGGGAGATGATGGCGTTCCGTTGGATTATCACCTGATATTCTGGAAATCGGAACTGATCGACTTTGTGATCCTGCAACAGGACGCTTTCGATAATATCGACGGCTCGACTTCGATGGAACGGCAGCAATATATGCTGAATATGGTTCTGGATGTTGTCCGTTCGGATTTTGACTTCGATTCTTTCGAAGAAGTGAATCCTTATTTCAAACGGATCATCAATGCATTTAAGCAGATGAACTATTCCGAATTTCAGTCTGAACAATTCAGGAAATTTGAGGCCGAGGTGAAGGATATTATTAATGAGAGAAGAAAAAATTAATGTATGAATTGAGATTTACGATGAAGGAAAATGGCAGATATTGGCATGAATCGTAAATCTAAAATCAAAAATAAAAGGTATGAACACTGCTTTTCAAAAGGTATATACCAAAATTACCCAGATTACCAAAGCTACCTGTTCACTGAAAGCCCAGGGGGTCGGAAATGACGAACTGGCGATTGTGAACGGCCGTTTGGCTCAGGTCGTGAAGATTTGGGGGGAAGATATCACCTTGCAGGTATTTTCCGGCACCGAGGGGATTCCGACCAATGCCGAGGTGACTTTTCTGGGAAAGGCTCCTACGCTGAAAGTGGGAGAGGATCTGTGCGGACGCTTCTTCAACGCATTCGGGGAGCCGATTGACGGCGGTCCTGCTGTCGACGGAGAAGAACGCGAAATCGGCGGACCGTCTGTGAATCCGGTACGCCGTAAACAACCTTCGGAATTGATCGCTACCGGTATCGCAGGCATCGACTTGAACAATACGTTGGTATCGGGACAGAAGATTCCGTTTTTTGCCGATCCGGACCAACCTTATAATCAGGTGATGGCGAATGTGGCCTTGCGTGCGCAAACCGACCGGATCATCCTGGGGGGGATGGGATTGACCAATGACGACTATTTGTATTTCAAAAATTTGTTCGACAATGCCGGGGTGCTTGATCGTATCGTCAGCTTTGTTAATACGACAGAAGCTCCTCCTGTTGAACGGTTGCTGGTGCCGGATATGGCTTTGACCGCAGCAGAATATTTTGCCGTGGACCGGAATGAAAAAGTGCTGGTATTGCTGACAGATATGACATTGTATGCCGATGCGCTGAGTATCGTATCCAACCGTATGGATCAGATCCCTTCGAAGGATTCTATGCCCGGTTCGTTGTATTCGGATTTGGCTAAAATCTATGAAAAGGCCGTGCAGTTCCCACAGGGCGGATCGATTACCATTATTGCCGTGACGACGCTGTCGGGAGGGGATATTACGCATGCTATCCCGGATAATACCGGATATATCACCGAAGGTCAGTTGTTCTTGCGGAAAGATACGGAAATCGGTAAGGTGATTGTCGATCCGTTCCGGAGTTTGTCCCGGTTGAAACAATTGGTGATCGGAAAGAAAACCCGGAAAGACCATCCCCAGGTGATGAATGCCGCCATCCGGCTGTATGCCGATGCAGCTAATGCGCGGACTAAACTGGAAAATGGTTTTGACCTGACGGATTATGACAGGCGTACTCTGGAATTTGCCCGGGATTATTCGAATGAATTGTTGGCTATCGACGTGAATATCGGTATTACCCAAATGCTGGATACGGCCTGGGTACTGTTCCGGAAATATTTTACCCGTTCGGAACTGGGAATCAAGAAAGAGATCGTGGACGAATTCGGAAATATGGATTAATTTGCGATGATTAAAATAAGGCGGTATGGCAATAAAATTTCAATACAATAAAACTTCCCTGCAAAGTCTTGACAAACAACTCAAGATGAGGGTAAGGGCTTTGCCTACCATCAAAAATAAGGAATCTGCCTTGCGTTCGGAAGTAAAGAAAGCAAAAGAGGTTGCGGATGAGTTTGACGGAAAATTGGACGACATACTTAACGGCATCAACGATATGCTTCAGCTTTATGATGAATATACTCCGGATATTCTGACCGTGAAAGAGGTCGATATGTCGGTGAAGAAAATCGCAGGAGTACGTACACCGGTGTTGGAACAGGTGAAATACGAAATAAAAGATTTCAGCCTGTTTAATGCTCCGGGATGGTTCCTTGACGGGATTCAGCACGTGAAAGAAGTGGTGAATATTGCTCTCGAACGGGAGTTTTATATGCGGAAGATGGAATTACTGGATCGTGCCCGTAAGAAAACGACGCAGAAGGTGAATCTGTATGAGAAAGTACAGATCCCCGGATTTCAGGAAGCAATCCGGAAGATTAAACGGTTCCTGGAAGATGAGGAGAACCTTTCGAAGTCGGCACAAAAGATTGTGAAAACCCGTAAAGTGATGGAGGACGAAGCATGATACTACCCATGAGAAAATTATCCCTGCTGATATTCTACCGGGATTATCAGACATTTCTCGAAGAACTTCGGGAGAAGGGAGTGGTTCATATCCATGAAAATAAAAAACGATCGGCCGAAGATGAAGAACTGAAACAAAAGTTCGTCGTCATGAAGCGGATCGGAGAAATGATCAAACAGCTGTCCAAACGGATTCCCGAAACAAAGGAGACTTTTACGGAGTTGTCGGAACGGTGGACACAGGCGATTAGACCAAAAGATAAGCTGGCTTTTTATCAGCAAGTGTTTTATGCGGGAGAGCGGTTGGAAGAAGAGTCGGAAGTCTCCGGACTGGATTTGCTGGCTTTCCTGGAAAACCAGTTTAAACGCATGGAGCATATCGACCAACAGGTGGCTTCGCTGGAGAAGGAAGGACTGGCCTATGGGCCTTGGGGAGATTTGCCCGAAGAGCAAATCGGCGGACTCCGGAAGGCAGGTTGGGATCTGCGTTTTTTTACCGTTCCCGACCGGAAATATTTGCCTGAATGGGAAGATAAATACAATGCATTTGTCGTAAACCAGGAAAAAGGACAAAAATATTTTGTTACTGTCCTGCCCCGGGAAACAGAGGAATATCCCGAGGCCGATGCGGTGTCTTTCCCGCAGATGAGTGCAGAACAGATCCGGCAACAGGTTGCCCGGTTGAAAACCGAAAAAGAAACGGTGGCGGGAAATCTGGCGAAGATCGCGGCTTTCTCGGCGGAATACCTGAAGGATTTGAAAGTACGGGTCGCTGAAGATACGGATACGTTGAAAGTGAAGGATGCGGCGATAACTTTGCTCGAAGAGAAAGTCATGGCTCTCGAAGGTTGGGTGCCGGAAGCTATTGCGGATGATATGGACCATTGGCTGGCAGACAAAGGGGTTGCGTATGAACTCGAAGCGCCGACCGAACAGGATAATCCTCCTATTTTGCTGAAAAATAATAAGTTTGCCCGCTTGTTTGAGTTTATCGGCGAACTGTATTCATTGCCTAACTACCGGGAAATCGACCTGACACCGTTTTTTGCACCGTTTTTTGTGCTGTTCTTCGGTTTTTGTCTGGGAGATGCCGGATATGGATTGCTGATTTTATTGGGAATCACCCTGTATAAGTTTAAAGCGAAGCCGGCTGTCAAACCGATTTTGTCTTTGGCTCAATGGTTGGGCATTTCTACAGTGATCATGGGAATTGTCGGTGGTACTTTCTTCGGTATTCAGTTGCTGGATGTTCAGGTGCCGTGGATGGAGAAGATGAAAGCTTATATGTTGGATTCGCAGCAGTTGTTCAATCTGGCTTTGATCATCGGAGCCGTACAGATTATTTTCGGTATGTTCCTGAAGGTGGCTAACCAATGGAAACAATATGGTTTTGCGGCAACTCTTCCGACAATCGGATGGCTTGTATTGATTTTGGGAGAAGGACTCTGTTACTGGTTGTCGACCAAGGGATACGCTATGGATATCCCGATGTATGTAGTCGGTGCTGTAGCAGGATTGCTGATCTTTGTATTCAATAACATACGTCGGAATGTATTCATTAATATCGGTGCCGGTTTATGGGATTCTTATAATATGGTTACCGGGCTTTTAGGGGATACACTTTCTTATATCCGTTTGTTTGCCTTAGGTATTTCGAGTGCGGTGTTGGGCTTGGTGTTCAACGATCTGGCTATGAATATGAGTCCGGATGTGCCGGGAGTAAAACAGTTGGTCATGCTGATTATCCTGTTGTTCGGGCATAGTGTGAATTTGTTTATGGCTGGATTGGGATCTTTTGTACACCCGATGCGTCTGACTTTTGTTGAATTTTATAAAAATGCAGGTTTTGAAGGAGGCGGTAAGAAATACCAGCCTTATGGAAAAAGAGAAAATTGAAACCTGCTGTTTGGAGATTTGTATCTGAAAAAGAATTGAAAATTTATCATTATAAACAATTAAAAAATAAAAATCATGAATGAGATTATTTTAGCTTATATCGGGGTTGGCTTGATGTTAGGATTGTCCGGAATCGGTAGTGCTTATGGGGTAACTATCGGTGGTAACGCTACGATCGGTGCGCTGAAGAAGAATGACGAAGCTTTTGGTAACTATATGGTGTTGTGTGCACTTCCCGGTACACAGGGGCTTTATGGATTCCTGGGCTTCTTCTTGCTGAAAAATGTATTGGTGACCGGTATAACCTGGTTGCAGGCGGCTGCTGTCTTTGGGGCCGGATTAGGACTTGGTTTGGTGTGTCTGTTTTCTGCAATCCGTCAGGGACAGGTATGTGCCAATGGTATCATCGGTATCGGTTCGGGATACGATGTTTTCGGTAAAACTCTGATTTTGGCCGTATTCCCTGAGTTGTATGCTATCGTTGCCGTGGCTGCAACCTTTATGATCAGTACGATGATCTGAGCATAGGCATCGCTTTGAAAGCATAGACAGTCCCCTTCGATAAATATATCCTGAATTCTCTACGGAATTTCAGGGGTATTTATCGAAGGGGACATTTTTGATTATTAGTGTGTTATGTGAAATCTTGATTTTTCTCTAAAAAAATATTCAAAAAAATTTGGAAACAGGAAAAAAGTTGTGCTATCTTTGCACCCGCAATTGGGAAACGAGGGGTTGAGCCGCTTTCAAAAGTAAGCATGCGTTCTGAAACAGATTGACGGATGTATTTATTCATTTTTCGGAGGATAGACCGGAGAGGTTTTTTCTTTTACGGTGATTCTGAAAAAAAAGTTTGAAAAAAATCCTGAAAAGATTTGGATGGAATGTAAAAAAGGCATTATCTTTGCAGTCGCTTCCGTTTTTCCGGTAGGGGGACGGAGGGGGAAAATGAGAAAGAGTTCTTTAAGATATTGAAAGGTTTGAAACAACAGCAAGTGCGAGTCCTAGAAATAATTCAACGGACCAGATGACTGAGCAAAGGATACAAATCATCCGTATGACACGGTGAGAAGGGAGTGCGGTGATGAGTCGGCTTCCGGCAACCGTATGTTATGCGGGATGGATACAAAAGAAGAAAATTTTAGTATGAAGAGTTTGATCCTGGCTCAGGATGAACGCTAGCGACAGGCTTAACACATGCAAGTCGAGGGGCATCGGGGAGTAGCAATACTCTGCCGGCG
>CAZMAE010000130.1:0-6109 GCA_964564205.1 uncultured Odoribacter sp.
CTTCACATTTTTGTAACAAAATGCAAACATTTGTGTAACGATCTTTCTTTTGCTTTGTGCTGAAAATTAAACTCAAAAGAAAGATGAAAATTTGTTTATTTTTTATTTGCCTGCTCGCCGGGGTTTTACAGTCCGGAGCGCAGGTGTATGCCAGCCTTGGTGAAGATCGCGGCGGAAGGGCCGTACGGAGCAGGGCTGTGGCGGCGGAGGCGTCGCACTGGGAATTCTATTCCGCATTGCCGGATTATTCGGGGCATGCTTTTGCCCGGGCCGATGAGCGTGTGTTCGGACGGGAAGTGGCTTGCCTGCTGGCGTTGATGGATGAGAAATATGTTTGCAGGGAACAGGCGGTGGCCGGTGACCCGCTTTTACATACCCGCATTGTGAAGCCGGTGGTGTGGCAGGCGGTGAAAGATGTGGTGAAGCATTACCGTCAGAAGGGACGGAACGGTGCGTTGCCGGAGGAAGAGTGCGGACGGCTGGCCCATGCCGTAAAGGTCGCCCTGGCTTGCCTGAGCGAGGAGACCGGGGATTTTGAGGAGGCGCTGAAGAAGGACAGGAAAAATCCCGAACGGCAGCTGGAATGCTTTTGTCGGGTAAGTTTGACGGATATTTATAAATGATGAATTTTAAAATAGTGTGCAAATGAAATGGATAAAATTAGTGCAGCTCTTTTTGCTGACAGGAATAATGGCTACAGTGGCCATGGCCCAGGAGAGAAACGGAGTGCTGAGGGGAAGGATTTTCGACGAGGGAAAACAGACCTTGCCGGGGGCTACGGTGTATGTGGAAGCGCTGAAAAGCGGAGTGGTGAGCGATGTGAACGGTTTCTACCTGCTGACAATACCGGCGGGGAATTATGAAGTGACGGTCAGCTATATCGGTTACCGTACGGAGCGCTTTACCGTAAAGGTGGCGGCCGGGAAAACGGTGGAAAAAGAAGTGATGCTGAAGGGAGAGTCGAAGCGCTTGGAGGACGTGGAGATCGGCGGTACTTTCCAGGGATATCAGCGGGCGATGAACTACCAGAAAAGCAGCATGGGCCTGCGGAATGTGGTATCTGCCGATCAGGTGGGACGATTCCCGGATGCCAACATCGGAGATGCGATGAAGCGGATTGCCGGGATTAATGTACAGTATGACCAGGGGGAAGCCCGTTTCGGACAGATCCGCGGCACTTCGCCCGATTTCAGTTCGGTGACCGTGAACGGCAACCGCCTGCCCTCGGCAGAGGGGGATATCCGCAATGTGCAGCTCGACCTGATTCCGGCGGATATGATACAGACCATTGTGGTGAATAAGGTGGTGACGGCCGATATGGATGCCGATGCGATCGGCGGATCGGTCAATTTAGTGACGAAGAGCGCTCCTGCCCGGCGGATGATCAGTGCGACGGTGGGGACCGGCTGGAATTTCATCTCCGAGCGTATGCAGACGAACGTGGGAGTGACTTTCGGGGATAATTATTTCAATAACCGGCTGGGATTGATCCTGTCGGCTTCGTATCAGAATAATCCGGCCGGTTCGGACAATACCGAATTCGTATGGAAAACCAAGAAGGGTGTGACCTACCTGGATGAGTTGCAGGTGCGGCAGTATTTCGTACAGCGCGAGCGTCAGAGCTACTCGGCTTCGCTGGGGTATAAGTTCAATGCGAACCACCGTTTGGATTTTAAGGGAATTTACAACCGGCGCAAGGATTGGGAGAATCGTTTCCGCCAGAGCATCAAGGACATCGACAAGAACGGCGATGCCGAAGAGGTGGTGTTCCAGACGAAGGGCGGTTCGCCGGATAACAAGAATGCCCGGCTGGAGTTGCAGCAGACAATGGATTTTGCATTGAACGGCGAGCATCTGTTCCGGACTACGTTGCTGAACTGGAACGTATCGTATGCCCATGCTTCGGAGGAACGTCCCAACGAACGGTATATCGCCTACCACCTGGAGCGGGAGGATGAGGATGGAGAGACCCTTCCGGTGCGTTTTACGCCGGATTACTCCAACCTGCGCAAGCCCCGGCTGATCCCGGAGAACCCTGCGGATATGCTGTTGGGCGCGGCTGCCGGCTATACGCTGGACGAGCTGACAGAGCAACAGCAGGATGTCCGGGAGACGGATTTCAAGGGGAGTCTGAATGTAAATGTCCCTGTGCGTCTCGGCAACAAGATCGGAAATCTGAAAGCAGGGGCGAAAATGGTAGCCAAGGAGAAAAAACGCGACCTGGAGTTTTATGCTTATAGTCCGGTGGACGAAGATGCTTTCGACCTGAAGAGCTTCGCTAACCTGGAGGACCAGACCCGTTCGGATTTCTATGCCGGGGATTACCAGGCGGGAAGTTTTGTGTCGAAACACTACCTGGGACATCTGGACCTGAATAATGCCGATCTTTTTGAGAAGGAGGAAGATCCGGAGGAACTGGGCGGTATTTTCCGGGCCCGGGAAACGGTAACCTCAGGATACATCCGTTATGATCAGAACGTGACGGAGAAGCTGAATGTCTTGTTGGGAGTACGTCTGGAAAACACCCACCTGAAATACCGGGGCAAGAAACTGCTGATTCCGGCCAAGGGACAGGGCGATCCTACGCTGGAGGATACACCGGAGACGAAGGACAATTACCTGAATGTGCTGCCGTCGGTGTTGCTGAAATACGACCTGAGCCGCTCGCTGATCCTGCGCATGTCCTATACCAACACCATCGCCCGTCCGAAGTATTACGACCTGGTGCCCCACGTGAGCATCAGCCGCAAGGATGACGAGGTGGAATTGGGAAATCCCGGGCTGAAAGCCACGCTTGCACACAATGTGGATTTCAGCGCGGAATATTATTTCCCGGCTTTCGGTATGGTGTCCGCAGGGGCGTATTATAAGAAAATCAACGATTTTATCGTTGACCAGCGGTGGACGGATGCCGAATACGAGGGCACGCAGTACGGAAAGATTAAAAAGCCTGTGAATGCCGGAAAGGCGGATTTGTGGGGATTGGAATTGTCCTGGCAACGGGATTTCGGGTTTATTGCCCCGGCCCTGAAATATTTCGGGTTATATGCCAATTACACGTATACACATTCGAGGGTGACGGATTTCAACCTTGAACGGGAGGACAGCGAGGGCAACCCGCTGGTGGATGAAAAATTGCCGTTGCCAGGATCTCCGGAGCATCTGGCGAATGTGTCGCTCTACTTCGAGCGGCAAGGGCTGGACATCCGGCTGTCGTATAATTTTGCCGGAGATTTCATCGACGAGTTCGGCAGCACTCCTTTCGAAGACCGCTATTACGACAAGGTGAATTACCTGGACCTGAATGCCAGTTACACGTTCGGCCGGCATTATACGGTGTTTGCCGAGGCCAACAATCTGCTGAACCAGCCCCTGCGCTATTACCAGGGCAGCCGGGACCTGACGGCACAGGCGGAGTATTACGGTCCGAAGCTGAATGTGGGCTTCAAAGTGAATTTTTAATTGGAAAACAAGAGAGCCATGAAGTGTATAAAGAATAGAATCGTTTATTATGGGCTGCTTTGCCTGTGCCTTTGCGGTGCTTTCTCCGTGCAGGCACAGCGGGAAGTGACGGAAGAAGAGTTGGACGGACGCTTTAATTTCTATGTGGCCAACGACCTGGGGCGTAACGGGTATTACGACCAGAAGCCCATTGCAGAGCGGATGGGAGAGATGGAAGCGGTGTTCGGTCCGGAATTTGTGGCTGCGCCGGGGGATGTGCATCATTTCGAAGGAGTGGCGAGTGTGAACGATCCGTTGTGGATGACCAATTACGAACTGGTTTATTCTCATCCCGAATTGATGATCGAATGGTTTCCCGTGCTGGGAAATCACGAGTACCGGGGAAATACGCAGGCCGTGCTGGATTATTCCCGCGTGAGCCGTCGCTGGTGTATGCCGGCCCGGTATTACACGAAGGTATATCCGGTGGACAAGCAAGGGCATACCGTGCGGCTGTTGTTTATCGACACGGCTCCGCTGATTGATAAGTACCGCGAGGACGAGGCGACGTATCCCGATGCCGTAAAACAGGATATGGAGCGGCAGCTGGCCTGGATCGATTCAGTGCTCACGGCCGACCGTTCGACCTGGAAGGTGGTGATGGGGCATCATCCCGTGTATGCCCAGACGGGGAAGAGCGAATCCGAGCGGCTGGATATGCAGAAGCGGCTGGACCCGCTGTTGAAGAAGCACCGGGTGGATTTCTATATCTGCGGCCACATCCATAATTTTCAGCACATCCGCCGGGATGATTCGCCCGTGGACTATATCGTCAATACATCGGCCTCCCTCAGCCGCAAAGTGAAACCGACGGAAGGCACCCGTTTTTGCAGCGGAGCCTCCGGTTTCGGGGTCTGCTCGGCCGATGGGGATGACCTGCGGTTTTATATGCTGGACAAGGAGGGAAAAGTGTTGTATACCGTGGAGCGTAAAAAATAACGGAATTCATTCAAGCCGCCATATTTATAGTTCGTTTTGTTTCAGAGGCCTGTTTCCCGTCAGCGGAAACGGCCTCTTTGTCGTTATCAGATACTCTAAATACAAATCGGATAGAATACTAGAATAGGATTGTCATCTTCTTTTAGTGATGCCAATATTTCACAGATTTCGGCAGGGTAATGTTCATGTATCGTATCGGTATCTATTTGATACGGGAAAAAGAAGCCAACAAAATAATTTCCCATTGATGAGCATATATTAAAATCTTTCAATACATTAGGATGTCCCTTCATATTAGGGGTATATACAGCTCTATAAGTGTTTAAATTCCAAAATACATGATTCAAATTTTTATTATAGAAATATTCTATATAGCCGATACTATCGGATAAAATAATTTTAGAAATCCCATGTGACAAATCATGCCTGTATACATAACCGACGATGTCTGAATAATCCGTTACAATATTAGGATCAATCCCTTTGAAAGAAGGAGTTCCGGAATCAAAAACAAGCCAAGACACAAAATCTTTATTCACATAACGATATATTGTATCCGAAAACATATTGATGGCAAAATGTCCGTTTGTATTATGAGATTGTTTAGGGGAATTAGCATCACTGGATGGTGTAAGCCATTTATACGGATATGTCATATCCCTTGAAATAGTCTTGTATTTTTTTTCGTCGACTAAAGCAAAAGAAGAAGTTATTCCTGGGAAATAGCCTAATGATAATAACAGTCTGTTTTCTTCCACAGCCTTTATTTCAAGAGCAGCATCAAAAAGAGGATTTTTACAAGAAACGATTTCTTGTAATTCACCGGTAAAACTAAACTTAAATATTTTTTGTTTCAGGTCATCGTATATGCCTATATATTTTTGGTATGGATTTATATAAAACTCTTTTAATCTGGTTATTTCATCAGCCCCCCGTCCTGTAGTTGTTATTTTTTTAACAAACGAGCCGTCATTTTTAAATATAAATACATTATGATTAAAGTCTGATATAAAAATGTAAGGAAGATCTATTTCTATCTTGTCAATATAACCCATCAAACAAGTTGTATCTGTATGCAGCGGAAGCAATATTACATTTTTTAAAGAAGAATCGATCGGATTATAAAGTTCCATCTTTCTTACATCCAATGTTTTACATTGATGACTTGCACAAGAATCTACCTTTGAACGACAAGCATTCAATACACAAAGAACTAAAATAATATAGATGAGTATTTTTATCATCCTAAAGAGATTACAATCTATTCCGTAAGTACAGGCTTTCGGAGATGCTACATATCAGCCATTGACAGCCCCTTATAGGAAAGGGTATGTTCCGAAACAGCCATTTCCGAAACAGCGGTTTCGCTACTGCGAAGGTAGTGCAATTTTTCCTGAAAACGGGCAATCCGACACGGATTTATCCGGTAAAAACAGCGCAAAGATGTTTTCACCACCCCTTTGCAGGGCATAACTGCGGAGAACCGCACTTTTATCCGGTTATTTCTTTAATATGTATTTAAGCACGAAAAACTACTTTTTTTGTGTGTCATCATAGCAAAAAGGTAGTTTTTCGTGTAAAATATGCTTTGACTATTCAAATTTCCGTATCTTTGCCCAAAAGATAATGACCAATGGAAAATAAGTTGATAGCAAGACAACGCGAGTGC
>CAZMAE010000131.1:0-8348 GCA_964564205.1 uncultured Odoribacter sp.
GGGCAACTTCTTCCGGGGTTCCCAGAGCGATGATTTTTCCCCCCTCCTTTCCCCCGCCCGGGCCCATATCGGTCAGATAGTCGGCTCCTTTAGTGACCTCCAGGTTATGTTCGATGATGATGACAGAATTTCCTTTGTTCACCAATTTCTGTATCACCTCCAGCAAAATATTGACATCTTCAAAATGCAGTCCTGTCGTCGGTTCGTCCAGAATATACAAGGTCTTTCCGGTATCCTTCTTGGCCAGTTCCGTTGCCAGCTTTATCCGCTGCGATTCACCTCCGCTCAACGTGGTGCATTGCTGGCCCAACTTGACATACCCCAGACCCACATCCTGTAACATCTTCAACTTTTGCTGCAGGTAAGAAACATTTTCAAAAAACTCTACCGCCTGATTGATGGTCATGTTCAGCACGTCGCCTATCGATTTTCCCCTATACCTCACTTCCAGGGTTTCTTTATTGTACCGTTTACCGTCGCAGGCCTCACAATGCACATACACATCCGGCAAAAAATTCATCTCTATGGTCTTCACTCCCGCCCCCTTGCACTCTTCACACCTGCCTCCGGCCACGTTGAATGAAAAGCGTCCGGCCCCATATCCCCGGATTTGAGCTTCCGGTAATTTCTCGAAAATCTTCCGGATATCGGTAAAAATTCCGGTATACGTAGCCGGATTTGAACGGGGAGTACGTCCCAGCGGACTTTGATCCACCACCACCACTTTATCGATGTTTTCAATACCCTCTATCGACTTATAGGGCAACGGATTGGTTACCGCACGGTAGAATTTTTCCGTTAAAATCGGCCGCAGAGTGCCATTGATCAGCGAGGATTTACCGCTTCCGCTTACTCCGGTGACACATACCAGCATTCCCAGGGGAATATTCACGGTGACGTTTTTCAGATTATTCCCCGAACATCCTTTCAGGGTCAGAAACTTACCGTTTCCTTCCCGGCGTCTCTCTGGCAAACGGATCTTTCTGGTCCCGTTCAGATATTGGGCCGTGAGGCTATTGCTCTTCGTGATCTCTTCAAAAGTTCCGATGGCGGTCACCTCCCCTCCTTTCCGTCCGGCCATAGGTCCCATATCCACAATATAGTCGGCATTTTCCATCATCTCCCGATCATGTTCCACCACAATCACCGAATTGCCGTTGTCTCTCAGCTGCTGCAGCGAACGGATCAACCGGCGGTTGTCCTTTTGGTGTAGTCCGATGCTGGGTTCATCCAGAATATATAGCACATTGACCAGCTGCGAACCGATCTGAGTTGCCAGACGGATACGCTGCGACTCCCCTCCCGAAAGCGTCATGGACTGACGGTTCAGCGATAAATATTCCAGCCCCACATCCAACAGAAATTTCAAACGGACACGGATTTCTTTAAAAATCTCCCCCGCAATCCGGCGTTGTTTGTCTTCCAGCTGACTTTCGGTCCGGCAAATCCAGTCATAGAGATCCGTCAGTTCCATGGAAGCCAGTTCCGATATATTCTTTCCGGCAATGCGGAAGCTCAACGATTCCCGGTTCAGACGCTGCCCGTGACAAACATCGCATTCCGTCTCCGAAATAAATTGCTCAGCCCATTTGTTGGCTTTCTTGGAAGTGGTATTCTCTTCCTGCATGGTGATATACTTGATAATGCCTTCAAAATTATACAAGGAATTCGAAGACACCCCCAAGGCTGTATTCTCCAAACGGATCTGTCCGGGATATCCGTACAAAATATCCGTTATCGCTTCTTCGGACAACTCCCGAATCGGAGTATGCAATTCAAATCCGTGTTTTTTCAAAACGGTCTCAATCTGCCAGAAAAGCATGCTGTTCTTATATTTCCCCAGGGGCTCTATTCCTCCCTCATAAATGGAAAGGGAAGGCTGGGGAATGATCTTGCCGATGTCGACGGCTGCAACATATCCCAGTCCTTTACACTTGGGACAGGCACCATGGGGGGAATTGAAGGAAAAAGAATGCGGTGCGGGATCCCGGTACGAAATGCCTGTATCCGGACACATCAGATTGCGGCTGTAATACTTCACCTCATCCGTATCCATGGCCTTCACCATCATCACCCCTTTCCCGTTTTTCATGGCAGTGGCCACCGAAGCCTTCAGACGCTTTTGATCGATTTGCTCCACCACCAATTTGTCCACAACAATTTCAATGTCATGAATTTTATAGCGGTCGACACTCATTCCCAGACCGATTTCCCGGATTTCTCCGTCCACCCGGGCATATATAAACCCTTTTTTACGCAAATTCTCGAAAAGATCCTTATAATGTCCTTTACGTCCCTTCACCACCGGTGCAAGCAAATAAATCCTCTGCCCGGCAAAGTGCTCCTGGATCAATTCAATAATCTTCTCATCGGTATATTTCACCATTTTGCTTCCCGTGGCATACGAATAGGCCTCACCTGCCCGCGCAAACAGCAGGCGCAGGAAATCATATACCTCAGTAGTCGTCCCCACCGTAGAACGCGGATTTTTATTGGTGGTTTTCTGTTCGATGGAAATCACGGGACTCAACCCGGTGATTTTATCCACGTCCGGCCGTTCTATGTCCCCCAAAAACTGTCGCGCATAAGCAGAGAACGTCTCCATATACCGGCGTTGTCCTTCCGCATATATCGTATCGAAAGCCAATGAGGATTTACCGCTTCCGCTCAAACCGGTGATCACCGTCAGGCTGTTCCGTGGAATGGTTAAGTCTATATTTTTCAGATTGTGTTCACGTGCTCCGTAAATAGCGATCTGTCCTTCTTCTTCCTGTTTTCCCTTCATTTTATTTACTACGAATATCTGACTTGCAAAATTAACTGATTTTACCCATTCATACAAATCGTAATTCGAGTCTCCCGCAAAGGGATTTTTGCAAGTATGATGGAAGAAGAAAAAACTATATCTTTGGTGACAATTTAATGCAATGGTGTACGGTTATGAATGTAAAAGCCAAAGGATATGTAATGGGGATCGTTGCTGCGTCGACTTACGGGATGAATCCCCTGTTTGCCCTTCCCTTGTATGAGGCGGGGATGGATCCGGATTCAGTTCTTTTTTTCAGGTATTTGTTTGCGATCCCGGT
Source organism: uncultured Odoribacter sp. (assembly GCA_964564205.1). Classification (GTDB taxonomy): domain Bacteria; phylum Bacteroidota; class Bacteroidia; order Bacteroidales; family Marinifilaceae; genus Odoribacter. The sequence goes on from CAZMAE010000131.1 coordinate 3,087, forward strand.
GTTGGGGATGATGATCAAATTACGGGGAAGAGACTTCAAATTGAAGAGAAATGAAATATTACCGTTAATTGTCATGGGATTGCTGGTGGCTCTTTCGTCTCTTACCTTGTTCCAGAGCTATAACTACATGGCGGCCGGTATCGCATCGACCCTGTTGTTCGTCTACCCGATCATGGTGGCACTGATCATGGCCTTTCTTTTTAGAGAAAAGCTGACATTGCAAACGATCTTGTGCATAATATTGGCCTTGGGGGGAATCGCTTTGCTCTATAAAGGGGAAGATGGGTCGGCCTTGAGTGCTACAGGAGTCATTTTGGTCATTGCTTCCGCTCTGTCTTATGCAATTTATATTGTTTCTGTAAACAGACCTGCGTTAAAAAAGATTGCGACGCTTAAAGTAACATTCTATGTATTGCTTTCCGGATTATCTTTATTCTTCGTGCGGATTGATTTCGGGGCTAATCTGCATGTAGTTGACGAATGGTATTTGTGGGGCAATCTGCTGGCGTTGGCCGTGTTTCCGACTGCCATATCGTTTCTTTGCACCACTCAAGCCATCCAGTATATCGGTTCTACCCCAACGGCTATTTTAGGGGCATTGGAACCCTTGACGGCGGTATTTTTCGGGGTGACAGTTTTCGGGGAGCCCTTGACCATGAGGGTGGGATGCGGGATCATGATGATTATTTTTGCCGTGACGATTATTGTTGCGGGAAGTAACGTCACGACCTGTTTAGTACATTTCAGGAAGCTTTTCCCGAAACTCCCGATAAAGAGAAAATAGACCTTCGCTATCGGGCAGGCCGGAGCTTTTTTCATGATCAGGGAGAAATTTCATCCCAGATAGCCCAATCCCCGAGGGAAACACATCCACACTAAAACAAATTCCGGATATGATAGAAGATGCGAATTCAAGCCATAAATAAAAAAGGGAGGCATTCCCGTTCACTCTTTACATCGGAAAACGGTGGGATTAATGAAAAGATGTTATTATTTGTGCGTGCGTCTGTGTGGTGTATATGTGCGTGGTGTATTATTCCCGAAGATCATTTTCCAATATGTAAAGAACTCGACCGAAAATCAGCTTGTTGATAAGCTATCCCCTCCCTCGTGGTGTGTGCTAAATAATCTTAATCTAAATAACAGCTAAAATAAAATCATAAATTTCAATCATCATTTACACCCTCTTTTACGCCAGGTCCCAGGCAAAGGTTACAAAAAGTTGAAATTATTTTCAAAAAAAAATCACTTATTTAACAACAATCAGATTATCAGCAATCAGGAAGAGAAAAAAAATTACCTGCCGGACGGCTAACGGACTATTCTATATCAAAAACGCAAAGCCAAATGCATACAGGATCCACACTGCTGTGCTTCAAGCGGTGCCTGCAATTTTTCGGAATATGCAAATAATCTCCGGCTTTCAGGCTAACCGTATGGTCTTCGAACTCCAGGACGGCTTCTCCCTGGATCAATAAGACAAATTCATCGTTTTCCTGATCATACCAAAAGCCCTCCGGCGAACAATGCCCCGCAGAAACAATACGGTCGATACGGCAATTCGGGGATTTCAACAGTAAATCGAATTGCTCTTCCTCTCCCACTCCGGCAATATCCGAAAATATATTCTTTATTTTCATAGGTGTACTCAAACGAATAGCCAATATGATGTTTTTACTTTTCTTCTCCTTTCAGATTCGGCAAACTAATATGGTATTTAACAGCCAGAATGCGGGCCAGAATCACCGATACCGCACTGACAATCTGCGTCAAGGTATCGTCAACACCGAGGTAGTAGCACAGATAGTACACCAATCCTCCGAATACGCAGGCCAATGCATATATTTCTTTTCTGAATATCAAAGGCTCCTCATTGATCAGTGTATCGCGCAACACTCCACCGGCAGCTCCTGTCAAAGTTCCCATGATAATACCCACCCACATCGGATAACCGTGAGTAATGCTCTTCCCGATACCGACCACCGTAAAAAGTCCCAATCCAATGGCATCGAATATAAAAAAAGTGTTGTTCAGCCTGATCACATATTTCCCGAAAAGAATAACAAATCCCAATGCCGCAGCGGTCACCACCAGATAAGAGGACTGCTGCATCCAGAAGGGGGTGATATCCAGCAAAACATCACGGATGGTACCTCCGCCGACAGCGGTAACAAAACCGACTACGTAAGCTCCGAACCAGTCGAAACGCTTAGCCGAAGCCAGTCGAATACCGCTGATTGCAAAAGCAAATGTCCCGATATAATCTATCAACGTTAAAAAATCCATCTCAATCCATTTTTTCAGCGCGCAAAAGTATCAATTCTTTACTGATTTCATGCACACTTTCAAAAAAATAAAATTCAGCCTTCCTGACCGGATTGAGACTCAGAATACAACGCAGAGCACGAGTCTATATCAGTTTTTCTATTTTTACACTTTCCACATCAGGCAACACCCGGCTCAGATGGTCGATGATGCGTTTCCGGGATGCCGTGGGCATGCGCCCCTCTACATGCTCCCTGACGGGAAACAAATCGGGGTACATGGCTTCGGGGGTACAATAGCGAGCCAGCCCCCAACCGTACGGTTCACCTTTTTTCGATATAAGATACTCAAAATCGGCTATGCAGACATGAGTACCCATTTCCAGCTGTGCAATGAGCGAGTCGAAAGCCATACCGTTGCGCCTGTTCTCTATCGGTTTAGACGGATCATCGGGATTGAACGTGCTGCGTTTGCGACTCAGCGTAAAACCGCTCGTCTTTTTCAGTTGTTTCGAAATCATCGATTCGTTTTCCACCAACACCTCATGTATGTGTCGTGCATCTTTATCCTGCTTCTTCAGCGGATAAACGGAGCGTCGCCAGTTCATAAAGTCGGGTAGCCATTCAAGGCTCACATAACCGGCTTTGCCCTTGAAGAATTTGCCGTAGGCCGATTCCCACCGGGCGATAATCGGACCTTTCCATTGCCACGGTCCTTTGTCAAAATCATCGCCAAAGAGTAGTTCCGGCGGAGTCATCTCCTCAATGGAAAATCCCTCGATGCCGTTCTTAAAGAATGGCAGGAATCCCCATTCACGGATTAGCTCTTCCACTTGCTCCTGACACATTATGATGATCCCGAATCTATCCATGTCTTATTGTCAAACCCGCTTACCCATTTCGTATATCTCCTACAACCTGGCATTGCACCCGATTTCACGGACATTGCTAATACCTCCGAAGCAGCTCTTCAATCACCTGTCCACAAATACAGCGCTACATGCAGTTCTTCATCTGCAGAGAGAAACAGGTAACCGATTATTGCCATATCATTATACGCCTTGGGCGTGAAACTGGATGCAAAGTTATATCAAATCTCCGGAATAACCGAACAATACGTAAGAATGGCACGAATGTTATTACAAAGATAAAATACAAATTTTCCGACAACGGGCATTGTTCTTGCCGGAAATTAGACTACCTTTGCCCCTTGAGAAAATTACTATGGATTACCTTTTCTGCAAGGACACTTCTATTTTTGCATTTCCCGCCAATCTCATTGCCTTGTTGTTTTTGGTGGCTGGTATATGTTTTTTACACCGCTACCACTCCCGCAACCGCTTCGTCAAATGGCTGTGCAGCGTTCCGGCCACCCTGCTATTTACGGGCCTGACAATCGGTATCCTTGTGATTGAAGGCATCTGGGCGCTGGAACTATACCGAACCTGGATGATGATTCTCCTGCAACTCACGCTATTGTCGATACTGGGATTGGTTGTCCTGAAAAGAAGCAAACCGCTGTCGCCACGCAATCTGTTGTTTCTGCTGAATCACGCAGGACTCTGGATAGTCCTTGCACTTGCTCTTTTCGGTGCTCCCGACCGGAAGGAATACAAAATAATCGCTCCCTTGCATCAGACGGAATACACGGCATTCGATGAAAACGGGGTGACTCATCTTCTGCCCTTTACGGTTCGTCTGGACCGCTTCGAGCTGGAGTATACCTCCCGGCACGATGGGCAGAAAGTACCGAAACGCTTTTGTTCTTCGCTGACCTTGGAAAGCGGACGGGAACAGAAATCTGTTCAGGTAGAGGTAAACAGACCTGCTTCTTTCCAAGGCTACACCTTGTATCAGGACGGATATGACCAAAATCAGGATCCCCGGTACAGTATTATACTGGCAGTGATGGATCCTTGGATTTCAGGAGTTTATGCCGGAATTTTCCTGCTGCTGGCAGGAAGCGTCGGATTGATCATTTACGGACCCGTCAAAAAGTTGAACGTATGACCTGGAATCATTTCTCTTTTTTTGCCATAGGGGCTATAACCGCTTGGATACTCGGATCAGTTATGGCCTGGAAACCGGAGTTCCGCAAATACAGCCTGGCGGTTTTCCTGACCGGAAGTCTGATTTTTCTCAGCTTTATCGTCGGTTTATGGATTTCTATGAATCGTCCTCCCTTACGCACTATGGGAGAAACAAGACTTTTGTATTCACTGTTCGTTTCTCTGACGGGCTGGATGGTATATCTCCGGTGGAATTATCACTGGATCTTATCATTCGCTACCCTTTTAGCGGGTATTTTCATCGCCGTCAATATCGTAAAACCCCAGATTCACGATCAGACTTTGATGCCTGCCCTGCAAAGCTTTTGGTTCGTTCCCCACGTCATCGTTTATATGTTTTCTTATGCCCTGACGGGATGTGCTTTATTACTGCTTTTATACGGCTGTCTGAAAGCCGGAGCGGAACAACGTACCCTGTTGCTGGACATCGCCGACAAGCTGGTCTATACGGGAACAGCCTTGTTGATCATGGGCATGCTGTCCGGCGCCATCTGGGCAAAACAAGCCTGGGGACATTACTGGAATTGGGACCCGAAGGAAACATGGGCCGCCATCACCTGGTTTTCCTGTCTATGCTATATTCATGTACGCTACCGCTACCCTTCGGGATATAAAAGCGCCACTGCAATTCTGGCTATATCTTTCATTTTCCTGCAAATCTGCTGGTATGGAATCCATTTTCTGCCTGCGGCAATGAAAAGTATGCACATCTATAACAAACTATAGATAAAAGATCCCGGATTGGAAGAACCAATGCCCAACCGTAGTCCAAGTTCCGCCGGACTTTTTCCTTTCTTCTATCCTGCTTGCAACCATAGGCCGGATAATAATAATACTTCGCTTTTCGAGGCCTCTCAAACAATCAAAAAGGGATGGTTCCTGCGGTTGATTTTTCTAATCATACCAAGAACCATCCCCTTCTTTTGTAG
>CAZMAE010000132.1:0-3134 GCA_964564205.1 uncultured Odoribacter sp.
TGTGAAGTCGGAGGGACGTTTGTTATTTCATGCCTTCGTAAAATACTTTCCATAGCGGATCGTTCAAAGGTGGTTTGGCTGTTATGGTCAGTGTCTCCTGGGTTACTGGGTGTTTGAAGGAAATACTTCGGGCATGCAGACTGATTCCGCCTCCTTCATTGGAACGGGGAAAACCATATTTCAGGTCACCTTTGACGGGACAGCCGATTTTTGCCAGCTGACAACGGATTTGGTGATGCCGGCCGGTGAATAATTTCACTTCGAGCAGGTAGTAACGCTGGGAACTCCCGAGCAGCCGGTATTCCAGTTTGGCTTCTTTTGTTCCCGGTTTGGGCTGATTGTAGGCATGAGACTTGTTTTTCTCTGCATCCTTCATCAGGTAGTGAGTCAGTATGGCATGGTCGTTTTCGGGAAGTTGTCCGACAATGGCCCAATAGATTTTTGTAATCTCTTTTTCGTGTTCCTGAAACATTTTGTTTAGGCGGGTAAGGGCTTTGCTGGTACGGGCAAAAATAACCACTCCGCTAACGGGCCGGTCTACGCGGTGAGGTACTCCTAGAAATACTTCTCCCGGTTTGTTGTATTTCTGTTTGATGTAGGCTTTTACTTCTTCGCTCAGGGGGGTGTCTCCTGTTTGGTCGGCCTGGACGATATCCGAAATTTTTTTATTGACGGCGATGATGTGGTTGTCTTCGTATAAAATTTCCAACATAATAAGAAAGTAAGGGCAAAAGGCTGCCGGAGAGTTGAAATTGGTTCTATGTCGTTGATTTCAACTCCACAGCAGGCTTTTGGCTATGTTAATATTGTTCTCTTTCGTTCGGAAAATCTCCGCTTTTTACATCGGCAATGTAATTGCTGACTGCGCCTGTTATTTCGGCGAATAAATTATGGTAGCGGCGCAGGAAGCGGGGAGAAAATTCCTGGTTGATGCCCAACATATCGTGAATGACCAATACTTGTCCGTCGACACCGCCTCCAGCTCCGATGCCGATAATGGGGATGTTGACTTCCTGGGCAACTCTTGCTGCCAGGGCTGCCGGAACTTTTTCGATCACAATGGCGAAACAGCCGGCTTTTTCGAGTATGTGCGCATCGCGGACCAATTTTTCCGCTTCGTCTTCTTTTTTGGCGCGAATGGCATAAGTTCCGAATTTGTGTATGCTCTGTGGGGTGAGCCCGAGGTGTCCCATTACCGGAATGCCGGCTGAAAGGATGCGTTGGACAGATTCCAGAATTTCTTCTCCGCCTTCTATTTTGACGGCATCTGCAGCGGTTTCCTTCATGATGCGGATTGCAGAATTGAGCGCTTCTTTGCTATTGCCCTGGTAGCTGCCGAAAGGCATATCTACTACCACCAAGGCTCTCCGTACCCCTCTTACAACGGAAGCACCGTGATAGATCATTTGGTCCAGCGTGATGGGAAGAGTGGTTTCATGACCTGCCATGACATTGGAAGCAGAATCTCCGACAAGGATGATGTCTATACCTGCCTGATCTATGATCCGGGCCATAGAATAGTCGTATGCCGTAAGCATACTTATTTTTTCACCCTTCAGTTTCATTTCTGATAAAACATGCGTGGTGACTACCTTAACTGCTGATTGGGTTGACATGATTGAATGAATTTATGATTTTGATCTCCGATCCGGGATTTAGCATTGTGATCGGTGATTTTATTTGAAAGTGCCGATGATTGTTTGCGAACCAGTGGTTTTCTGGCCTAATTTGACTTTTATTTTTGTATTTAACGGTAAAAAAAGATCTACCCGTGAGCCGAATTTGATAAAACCGGCATGCTGATCCTGGCGGGCTTTTCCTCCGACCGGAGCATAGGAAACGATGCGTTTGGCCATGGCTCCTGCAATTTGCCGCATCAGAATGGTCTCGCCGTTGTTGCATTCGATTACAATGGTAGTCCTTTCGTTTTCCATTGAGGACTTTGGCAAATAGGCTGCCGCAAAATTGCCCTTATGATATTTGAAATAGCGGATGATTCCATTTACCGGAAACCAGTTGATATGTACATTGAAAATATTCATAAAAATAGACACCTGTATTCTCCGGTCTTTAAAATATTCCGGTTCTGTTGTTTCTTCTATCACCACAATTTTCCCGTCGGCAGGGGCGAGGAGGGTGTTGTCATCGCAGAAAATGACCCGGTTGGGAAAACGAAAAAAATTGACAATGAGCAGGTATATGATGATACTGGCAATCAGCACGGTCCATGCAATGGCAGGAGTGGGTATGAAATAGAACACAGCCACATTGATCGCTGCAAAGAGGAGCAATATTTTGATTAATAAGGAATATCCTGCTTTATGAATGGTCATGTTTGTTCTTTTTAGTTTTGTATATATCCGGGGTGCAAATTTACAAATAAAAAGTGAAACACGGAAGAATGGAGTAAAGGTTTTGGCGGAAAGGCATTTGCGAAGTCAAACGGTGACAGTGGCAAAAATCGGGTAACGCAAAGGAAAGCAACGCCGAAGCATAGTTTGGATTCGCTACGTTACCAATCCGTAACCATGCCCGAAACGCGTTATCCGCCGCCTGGAAGAATGCGTACTGTGCGACTTCTAGAATGCTTGTCCAGATGAGAGGATAGACAGCGTGAGGCACTTGCTGGAAGACAGGGAAACGCATATGAAACACATTGTGCAGGTCCTTGACGAGCAGGCAGCCCTCAACGAGAAGATAGCATGGCAAGTGCCCGTCATTGCGATGAAAAGCACACAGGGAGCACAGAAAAAAACGAAACGCAAAGGATTCTTGTTTTTTTCTCGTTATTACAGAGAATAAAGAGCTTTCAAGGCATTGAAATCGATATCAATGCCGATAGCCTTTAGCTTCTCTTTTTGTTTCTCGTATATATCACTCAGCAGTGCAATTCTAACTTCAGGTGCCCCATAATGGATTTGGCGATGACAAGTTGGGCAAAGACAAACAATGTTTTCGACGCAATCAATATTAACTCCATACTCGTTCCAGTAATAGGAAGCATTTGCTGCCGTACATGGTATTAGGTGGTGACCCTCCATATATGGATGCCCTATCTTGTTTAGAAATGAGACATGAGATGGGTTACCGCAGCATAGGTAATCGGCTTCTTTTAATGATGCTTTCGATACCGC
>CAZMAE010000133.1:0-1737 GCA_964564205.1 uncultured Odoribacter sp.
TCCTGACGGATTGAGGACGCCAGCTGCCAAATTATTTGCCAAAGTTTCAGGGAATTACTATATTTGTCAATAGATAGAAAAGATGCTTTATGAAATCAATTGGGGAATATTTGCAATTATTGACTGCTTACATGCAAACACATGCTTCCATTTATCATATTAAGCGTATGGGAATATTCGGAAGTGTTGCCAGGGGAAAACAAACAGAAAATAGTGATATTGATATTTGTTATGAGGGGGAGGCTCTGAATCTGTTTACATTGGCTCATATTAAATATGAATTGGAGACTTTGTTAGAATGTCCTGTGGATTTGGTTCGTATACGTGAAAGGATGGATGAGGTCTTGAAACAAACTATTCAAAAAGAGGCGATTTATGTATGATATGAAAGTTTTGCATCTATTGGACAACCTGATTGAATCTGTTGAAATTATTCAGCAACGGACAGGTAGTATTCATTGTGTTAATGATTGAATGTACTATCTCTCGATTTATTCTTATATTTGCCTTCGTTCAAAAGATTAAAACAGTTAAACCGTCATGTCTGCCACTCCTTTGTCTCTTTCTGAAATTCTTCGTTATGACGAAGCGGCGGTAAAATTTTTATTTGAACAGTATTACATTCCGTTGGTTCTGTTTGCTAAAAATTTCGTGCCCGATATCGACGAATGCAAAGACATTGTCCAGGAGATTTTTCTCGATATGACGGAAAAGAAAGAGAAATTCACGACGGTGAACAATATGAAAGCCTGGCTTTATTCCGTCACCCGGAATCGTTGTCTCAAACATATCAAGCATGAAGAAGTCAAAGAACGGTACGTGCGGGAGATGCAGAATCTCGGGGACGACATTTTTTATCTGGACTGCATCCTGGAAGAAGAAGTATATCTTCAGCTGAAAAAAGCCATCGACGCCTTGCCTCCGCAGTGCCGGAAAGTATTCCTCCTCGTCCTGGACAACAAGAGCAATCAGGAAATCGCCAATGCACTTTCCATCAGCATCGAAACAGTCAAATCCTATAAAAAAACAGGGAAACGCCTCCTCTATGAACGCCTGAAAGGGATAGTGCCAGGCGTCGTCCTGTCGGTCCTGCTTCAACTATAATCACTTTTTTTTAATTTTTTTCTGTTTTCGACACCCTCTTTTGGATTTGTAAAAGGTCTTTATTACAAAACCTGTAAACATCAGCATGAAAAAAGAGACCGAAACCATCGAATTGGCGCGGATCATTGTCCGCTCGATGCGGGAAAAACTGACTGTCTCCGAACAGCAACAGCTCGATGCCTGGCTGGAGGCGGACGCCGCCCACCGGGAACGATACAAAGCCTTCGGCAACACGGCGTTTTTAAAAGACCGGACTGCCCGGCACAAAGAGATCGACTGGCAAACCGGATACCGGCACTTCAGGACTGTGCAGACCGGACGCAGAAAACGTTTCCTCCTCCGCCGCGCTGCCCGTTATGCCGCATTGTTGCTCCTGTTGCTGTCGGCATCCGTCATCGGATATCTCTATTGGCCCGTTGCGGCTCCGCCGGAGCAAAAATTTGTTCCCGGCCACGGAAAAGCCTTGTTGACCCTGGCAGCAGGAGAACAAATCACGCTGGGAGACACCACCTCCATCCGACTGAAAACCCCCGAGGGAACTCACATCCGGATCGGAAACAACCAGATCGGCTATTCGGCTGACAGCGGAAAGGACGAGACTCCGCAATACCATACCCTGCAAACTTCCCGGGG
>CAZMAE010000134.1:0-4229 GCA_964564205.1 uncultured Odoribacter sp.
TTCTTACCTGATCTATCACATCAAGAACATTGTAAAACCGGTTTCCAAAGGACCGGCTGCCCAGCAAGTGATTTTCCTGTCCGCTGATGCCTTCGGTGTACTGCCTCCGGTATCCATTCTGAATGCAGAACAAACCAAATATTATTTCCTGTCCGGATTTACAGCCAAATTAGCCGGAACAGAACGGGGCATCACAGAACCGACTCCTACTTTCTCCGCTTGCTTCGGAGCTGCTTTCTTATCATTGCATCCGACAAAATACGCAGAAGAATTGGTAAAGAAAATGGAAAAATCAGGCGCAAAGGCATACTTGGTAAACACCGGATGGAACGGAACAGGCAAACGTATCTCCATCAAAGACACCCGCGGTATCATCGATGCTATCCTGAATGGTTCTATCGACAAAGCTCCGACCAAAACCATTCCTTTCTTTAACTTTGTTGTGCCAACCGAATTAGCAGGCGTCGATCCGAAAATCCTGGATCCCCGCGACACCTATGCCAATGTAAGCGACTGGGAAAACAAAGCCCAAGACCTGGCCGAACGTTTCATCAAAAACTTCAAAAAATTCGAAGGGAACGAAGCAGGAAAAGCGCTGGTAACCGCAGGTCCGCAACTTTAACCCTCAGGGGGGGCTGTCTAAAAAGTCAGAATATCTCTTCAAGAACCGGATATTTTTGATTTCAGCCTCCAACGGGATACAAATTAAACCGGAGGTGTTCGAAATATTTTCGACACTCCGGTTTTACAAATACAAGACAGGTTCCCACGCAGTCTAAAAAGATTTGACCTCCAACCTGCCCCGAAAAACAAGGTATAAAAAAAGAGACTTTTTCAAGTCTCTCTCTCATTATCCGAAATATCCTTTCATGATCCCCCGCTTACTATTGCGGACAAACATAATCACCTCATCTCTTTCTTTAGAGGCGGGCATTTCCGCTTCAATTCGTTCAATTGCATCCGACACATTCAGTCCGGATTGGAAAAGTATACGGTAAATATCCTGAATTTCGTTGATTTTTTCATTGGTAAATTCCCGACGGCGCAACCCGATGGAATTCACTCCGACATAGGACAGCGGCAAGCGTCCGGCTTTCACATAGGGAGGCACATCCTTACCAATCAGCGATCCACCTTGAATCATGACGTGTTTACCGATATGAACAAATTGATGGACAGCCGACGCTCCACCCACGATAGCAAAGTCATCCACTACTACTTCTCCTGCCAACTGGCAGGCATTTGTTATAATGCAATTGTTACCTATAACACAATCATGTGCAATATGAACATAAGCCATGATCAGGCAATTATTCCCGATCTCCGTCACCCCTCTGGCAGCTGTACCCCGGTTCACAGTCGCACATTCCCGTATGGTTGTATTATCTCCGATTTTTACAATAGACTTCTCGCCTCTGAATTTCAAATCCTGGGGGATAGCAGAAATCACTGCTCCCGGAAAAATTTTACAATTTTTACCGATATGCGCACCTTCCAGAATTGTTACATTCGATCCGATCCGAGTACCTTCTTCAATCACCACATTTTTATCAATCGTCACAAAAGGTTCTATCACCACATTATCAGCAACCTGAGCTTCCGGATGAACATATGCTAACGGTTGTTTCATTCGTTTATTATTTAATGAATAACTAAGTTTCCTGAAAAAATTCAGTTTACAAATATAACTATAAGTTTTTGGTTTTTGCGACCTGTGCCATAAATTCTCCCTCACAAACCAGCTTTTTACCCACAAAAGCAAAACCTTTCATCTGAACCACCCCGCGTTTTATGGGAGCCGTTGTGATCAGCTTGAAAATCAGGGTATCCCCGGGAACCACTTTATTACGGAATTTTACTCCGTCTATTTTCATAAAATAGGTGGAATAGTTTTCAGGGTCGGGCACACCGCTCAGCACCAGTATTCCTCCGCATTGCGACATAGCCTCCACAATCAGCACGCCGGGCATCACCGGTTCATCGGGGAAATGTCCCACGAAAAACGGTTCGTTCATCGTAACGTTTTTGCAACCGACCACCATATTTTCCGTCACCTTAAAAATTTTATCCACCAAAAGGAAGGGTGGTCTGTGAGGCAGCAAAGTCCGGATTTTATTAATATCCATCAAAGGTTCGGCAGTAATGTCCACGTCCAAGGGATAAGCATCCTCTCTTTCCTGAAGCGTAATTTCTTTATACAACATTTTGGCCATGGCGGCATTTGCCTTGTGTCCGGGGCGTTCTGCAATCACACGCCCTTTAATAAAGCGGCCGCATAATGCCAGGTCGCCGATCACATCCAACAGTTTGTGGCGGGCAGGTTCGTTGTCAAAATGAAGTTTCAGGTTATTCAATATTCCTTCCCGAACCTCCATATTCTCATATCCGAACAGTTGGGACAGGCGTTCTGCTTCCGACTGGTCGATCTGACGATCGACAATGACAATGGCATTGTCCAGATCTCCTCCCTTGATCAGGTTGCTGGCCAGTAAATTTTCGACTTCCCGCAAGAAAACAAAGGTGCGGCAAGGAGCGATTTCTTTGGCAAAATCAGTCGCAGCCGATGAATAGGAAGCATATTGTACGGACAGATAAGGCGAATCGTAAGACACAACCGTATTGATGTTGTAATCCTGATCGGGTAAAAGGGTGATACGGGTGTTGCACTCCTCACAATAAAATTCCATTTTTTTATTTACAGTGAAATAACGGCGTTCAGCTTGTTGTTCCACCAGACCCACTTTCCCGATCTGTTCCACATAGCAACGGGAACTTCCGTCCAGAATGGGAAATTCTTCTCCATCCAACTCTATCAGGCAGTTATCCACTCCGCAGCCATAGAGGGCAGCCATTGCATGTTCCAGCGTAAATACTTTAGCGCCGTCTTTCTGCAAGCAACTTGCCCGGTCGGCAAATTCCACATATTTTGCTACTGCGGGAATCTCGGTTCTTTCTGCGAGATCGGTTCTGATAATCCGGTATCCGGTATTTTCTTCAGCCGGCTTAAAAGTTGCACAAACTTCTTTCCCGGTATGCAAACCTTTTCCTTTTACTGAAAATTCTCCTTTTAAAGTGTTCTGTTTTACTGACATTATTGTTTAGACTTTAATGTTTGTATTTCTTTTTCCAGCTCTTTCAGCTGACCATACAATTCCGGAAGTTTTCTGAATAATACGTAGGCCTTCCGGTATTTTGAGGCGTCAAACGCCGGGGAGCCCATAAACACAGCCCCTTCGGCAATGTTGTTGGTAACGCCCGATTGGGCCGCCAGCATCGTACGATCGCCGATTTTCAGATGACCGGCGATGCCCGTCTGTCCTCCGAACATGCAATGCGCCCCGATTTTCGTAGTACCGGCAATACCGCATTGAGCAGCCATCACGGTATTTTCTCCCACCACGACATTATGGGCGATCTGCACAAGATTATCCAGCTTCACCCCTTTACAGATACGGGTCGATCCCATCGTTGCACGGTCAATACAAACATTAGCTCCTATTTCCACATGATCTTCCAGAACCACATTCCCGATCTGGGCCACCTTTTTATAATTTTCGCCGGCAGGGGCAAAACCGAAGCCATCCCCGCCGATAACACTACCTGCATGCACCGTGCAATGGCTGCCAATAACACATCCGTAATAAATTTTCACACCGGCATAAAGTGTCGTATAATCGCCGATGACCACACCTTCTCCGATATAAGTCTGGGGATATATTTTCACATGATTGCCGATCTTCGCCCCTTTCCCGATGTAGGCAAACGCCCCGACATAATGATCTTCTCCCAGCGAAACGCCTTCGGCAATAAAAGAAGGCTGTTCGATTCCATGGGGTTTCGGCCGCATCATTTCCTCGTACATACACAACAAGGAAGCTATGGCATCATAGGCAGAAGGAACCCGGATCAAGGTACAGGGAACCGGTCCCGAAGGAACGAAATCCTGATTGACCAAAACAACGGAAGCTGCCGTCGTGTATATATACTGCTCGTATTTGGGATTGGACAGGAAAGCCAGGGTATTAGGCTTTCCCTCTTCTATCTTAGACACATTGTTGATCAACACCTCACCGTCACCCTCTACAACCCCTTTCAGCAATGCAGCAATATCTTTTACTCTGAATTCCATATTTTTCCAAAATTTCGGCAAACTTACGAATTTTATTTGTAACTCGTAAAAATATTACGAACATGTTTCAAAATTCATCAAAACTAAACATATCTTAAAA
>CAZMAE010000135.1:0-2616 GCA_964564205.1 uncultured Odoribacter sp.
CATCGTCGGGTTTGGACTGAAATCCGTTGTTTGGGTTGTCTTTGTTGGGAATGAACGGCCTTGTCGGTGCCGTTTCACATCCGGCAAACGTCAAGGCAACCACAGTCATCAGCAATATGTATCGTATCGATTTCATGGTTAATAAAAATTCTCTTTTCTAATTTAGATGAAAAAATCCGAAAAAGTCAAATGTATTCTCCCATATGGATAAAAATAAGCCATATGGAAGAATAATTGTTCATGGATAGTGTAATTTAGATGGGTTGGATTGGTTATAAATAAACTTGTGCGCACAAATTTTATTCAATGGTGAAATAGCCAATGTATTCTCCTCCGGAAGAAGTCACAATTTCTATGGTAATCTCGTTTCTGTCGGTTCATGTGAGTAGCAATTAATCGGCATAGAAAGAAAGATGACTAATGATGCAATTATTGATGATAGTAATTTCATAACTTTGATGGTTATAAGGTTCGACTGCAAAGTTAAACTTTATTGAACTTGAATGCCAACTTTTTGGCGTGAAAATAATTACGCAAAAGCGACGTAATTTATTGAAATACAATAGGATTTATATGTGTGGAAATACGCATTCGCAATCGGCTGTAAATCAACCGGTTATGAATGTAAATCGTATCCCACTGCTAAATGGCTGAATACGAACTACTTATCGATTAGATGCGTTATTAAAGGGCAAGTGTGTTCTTTTAATGGGCCATTCAATTGCTCTTTTAACCGTTGCTTTCGCGAGTAAATACCGGTATTGCTTAGGTTAAAAATTACGCATAACGCTTTGTGGGAAAACCCGCTTAATACGTAAATCATGAACTCGTAATTATGAGGCTTCATAACGAGTTTTAGTGCGGACAACGATTCTTTAACCGATTGGTCGAGATATTTTAAGGATTCTTCAAGTTGTTCGATATATTGAGGAGAATGCAAAGAGGAAATTAAATTCCTGACTTTGGAATATAACCTTTTTTCTGCATCTCGTGACCCTTGTGCAGAGTCGAAGAATTCATTGCACAAGTTATTGAGCTCGCTTATTCGAGAACTCATTTGCGATGCTATTGTATTAGCCAATCGGGTTGTTAGCGTGGACAGTTCTGTTTGATATCTCTTGGTGGCGTTTTCCTGTTGCAGACTGCTATGTGTTATCTGTTTACACAATTCACTTACATCCTTCATATATGTCAGTCGCGAGATATGAGCATTACGCCTTATGAGAATAATGTAATATGTGGATAGAGCCAACAGTATAAATGCAGCGATAAGTATACATGAGAAAGTTAATCTATACTCTTTGGCTCGCTGCTGTGCCTCTGCATGTTGAAGCCTTTCCATGTGAAGTTCAATGGTTGCGAGTGAGCTGTCGGATTTATGGGAAATGCTGTTGACTGTAGCAATTATCGTATCTTGTATATCTATCAATTTTTCTGTTTCCCCTAAGGCGCGATACCGCTTTTGTTTGAGAAGGAGCAGTCGGACGCTGTCGAAATGCTGATCAGTGTGGAGTATATTCTCTAATTGGCGTGTGAAATATTCCGCCCTGCTGTATTCTTTATTATCCAATGCAACGTTGGCTAATATATCGTATGCGTCGAAAAGAAAGAAATAGTGAGTAGCGGTTTTGAGAATGAATTCGGCAGTATTTTCGGCTCGCCGGTAGTGACCTCCATAATAGAGAGGAAAGAGTTCGGCACTCGCAATGCTTAGGAGTGCGGCAGTATCTGCCGGTGATACTTCATTTCGCATAGAATCGAGAGCGCTTATTGAGCCGTCAAGGTCCAATATGATCGACCCGCGGACCGAGGCTTCCCTAATGGCTGCATAGAGCGAGTGCCGGGGCTTGTTGGCGGCGGAATATGCGCGAGCAGCGCGGCGATAGTGGTCGGCGGCCGGTGCGCCGAGATAGTTTGTGGCATAAATGTCGGCGATTAGTTCGTGTGCACGTGCTTGATAGAGTATATTGTCGGCAGTTTGCGCTTCACACAGCGAGCGCACGGCCGACTCCATTGCGGCTTCATATCGATCGGCATTCAATCTGTTGCGCCCTTGGATGAATAGGGCCGCCGTCAGCAATTCGGGGTCGGCGAAAAGGCGGTTGGAATAGTAGTTAACGGCATCGGAGGCGAGGGAGTCTGATGTGTCATCGCGATATGTGCGATAGCGGCTGTGGGCGAGGAGTAGAGAGTGTAAGGCCCGCTTTTCGCCGCTCAGCGATTCGGGGTTGATTGCCGTCACCAGGGCGTAGGTGCTGTCGGGGATGGAGTCCATCAATTCGCGCGCAATTTGCAGGTTGCGTGACACCTGACGGTTGCCGCATCCGACTAATGCCAACGCGGCGAGCAACAGGCAATATATGACTCCTCCATTTTTCATTTCGCAAATTTACAACAAAAATTTATCTCAAACTACACCATAAAGGGTATAAAAGATGTCAAGATAAATATAATTATACCCTTTAGGGTATTCTTGCGGGCCTGTTCCCAAGCCTCTTTTGAAAGACAAAAGCCTGCAATGTGGCGGTTGCAGGCTTTGGACATGGTGTACACGAGTACATTGGCGGAAAGACAGGGATTCGAACCTATTGTTAAAATTTGGTTTGCAATGATCAT
>CAZMAE010000136.1:0-6312 GCA_964564205.1 uncultured Odoribacter sp.
TGTTATCGGCATGCTCTAAAACGGAAAAAATCACTTCGATTATCGGCCTGAAAGCATGGGTCGAATATGAGTATGTAGATGAAAATGAAGATGGAGTTAACGATATTGCGAAGCTCACATTTCATGCGAAACCGTCGGAGCATGCGACGGTAGATTTTAATGATATTTCGCTTTCGTGGGACGGGACAGTCGTGCATATGACAAATGCATTGCCGACCGAGTACTCACTGGATCTGGATTTGTCGACAGATTCTGCACATGCATTTTCCATATCTTGCAGAAACACTCAAAACGGAGCATCATATAAGGGAATGCTACCTGTTGTAGCAAAATCTGGAGAAGTCATTATTGAAATATCCATCGACTTTGAGCAGTCTTCGACTATCGAAATAAGTTAATTGAAATTTCATATAAAAGATTTGTTTGACCGATAGGGATGTTGCTTGATACAGCCATACATACAGATAAATATAGAATGAACTGTTGAAAATATACGACAAGATAATTTATCAATATGTCACATAAGGAACAAAACATATTCGGAACTTCGTTTCTCGATCTGTTATCGGGCGCTTTGGGGGCGGTCATCATTCTATTTATCATTGTACCCAAAATGACGGCTACGGAAGTGGAACTGCTCGATAAGGTAAAGGTCATCGAAACGATAGCCGACGATGTGGATGACCTGATTGACAGACTGAAAAACAGTGTTCCAAAAGAATTGCTCGAACAAATCGAAGAGGAATTGAATAATCTGAAAACGAATGTTCATCGTCTGCAAGAGGAGATTGCTGAAATAAAACGTACCGTAGAAACGATGACGACAGAAAATGCCGCATTGAAAGAGCAAGTAGCCAAGCAACAGGAAGAGATCGAACGATTGCGAGCGCAATTGCTTGAGGCGACGGAACAGATTGAAGATGAGAAAGAAAACAACCGAACGGCAAATACGGTCGAAAAGACTTTGGGAGTCTTCGCCAAATTCGGAATTCTCTGCCGCTGGTCGGAAACAAATGCGGATGTGGATATTGGTGTGCAACGATTCGGAAGCGATCCGGAGCATTGCTGGCGTATGTATCCCTCAAAAAAATGGGGAATACTCGGAGAGGATGTCCGCGAACGGAATTTCGATGAAGAGGAACGATTCGAATTATTCTATGTCCCCGAAATTTATCCGGACATATATACGGCATGGATCAATATTTATGATGGTTCTCGCGGAAAGCAGGCCAATGTATTGTGTACACTGATTTTTCATCCCGGAAAATCCGATGAACAGCGTTATGAGGTAGGTCCTGTTTCCCTGACTGGATCGCATCTGAAATGTTTCGTGACATTCCGTTTGAACGACTCAGGATTCGAAATATTGCAACACAAAGAACCTTTCTGGGGAGAAGGTCGAGTAGTAAAATAAAATGAATATGAAAAACAGATGGTTCAGATTGTCAATTAGTGCAATAGCGACTGCATTATTGATGTTTATGCTAATCGTAATGACGCCAGACGAGAATCCGCCGCGTCTATTTGTTATGCTCGGCGGGACAATGCCAGAGGGGCTTATCCAAGGCTTCACGTATTTTCTTTTTATTTGGGGTATGTTTGAGATAATGGTGATTAAATCGCGGCTATCTGTCGAGGAAGATGCCTTTGTAGGGCATTTGCTCCCGGAAAAAGAGAACTATATTATTTCAGCGGAAGATGCGAATCAGTTGAAATTGAACATGCAGCAGGTTGAGCACACTCAAAAATTCTATCTTACCGATTTGATAAAGAAAGCATGTACGAAATATCGATTAAGTAAATCGTCTTCCGAGGTGTTGGCGTTGGCAGATGCGCAAATCAAACTATACAACGCTGAGATCGAAAATGAGCAAACATATATTAATTATATATCATGGGCGATTCCTTCTGTTGGCTTTATAGGTACCGTACTCGGTATTGCAGCTTCACTCGGATATGCGAATGAAGCATCTACGCCAGAGGGAATAGCCAAAGTGACAGGTATGCTGGCTGTCGCATTCGATACGACGCTTGTTGCTCTTGTCTTGAGCATAATGTTGATGTATCAAATTCACTCATTACACAAGCAGCAAGACGAACTTTTTACAAAGATGAATAACTATATAATAGAGAACCTCGTGAATAGATTTTATAAATAAACGAATATGGCACAAGCAACACAACCTTACAAACGTTCGTTAGCCGGATCGGTCGGAGCGGGCATGCGATCAGTATTCGCAGGTGAAGACAGACGATTTTATACCCTCATACATAAAGTATCGAGCAAATATCACAAAGCTGGAGAATCCCAGCAGATTATCGTTGACCAAATCGAGATCGGTCGCGGAGCACAATGTCAAGTTCGTTTCGACGAGACGTTCGAGACTGTCAGCCGTCGACATGCGGCTATTGTCAAAGATGGCGACAATTGGAAACTCGTACAGTTATCAACGACGAACTCCACATACCTTAATGGGCACAAGGTAGCGAAAGAGTGGTATCTCCAAAATGGCGACGAGATACAACTCTCAACCAATGGGCCTAAACTCGGTTTTATTATACCCGAAGGCAAAAAAGGGTTGGTTAGCAGCATCAATCTAACGGCTCGACTTAATCTTTTCCGCCAGCAGGCTCTACGACCATACAAGCAAGCATTGACAGGACTAGCATGTTTGTTGCTGGCAGTTGTAGGCATAGGAGGCTATCTTTTTGCAGACACTATAAAAGAAAACCGTAGCTTGCAAACCACAGTTGCGGAAACGACAAAAAAGTGGGAAGACGAAAAAGCAGCCCTGCAACAGACCATAGCTCATCTTGATTCTTTAAATGTAGGACTGATAAACGACGCCAAAACACGTGATCGGAAGCTCAAACAACTGGAAGATCGATTGGAAAAAGAAATAATACGCCCTACGCACCCACATGTTTCCTCCGATATTGATAATCAAGCAATAGAAGATTGCCTTCCGCATGTATATTATATTCAAACTGTGAAATTTGAGATACATTTACCATCGGGAGAGACCGGATTCCTCGATTGTTCGCAAGATGGTGTGCCTCGTTGGAGCGGAACGGGATTTTTACTGAAGGACGGACGCTTCGTAACTGCTCGGCATGTGGTGGAAGGATGGTATTTTTGGCAGGACGGTAGCGGCGTAAATGAGCAACTGGCCCAGCTGAACTATATTGTAAACAATGGAGGCAGTGTCGTGGCCCATTTCATTGCCGTATCATCATCCGGCAAACAAATGCAATTTACAAGTAGACAATTCAATTGTGACCGGTCGCGTGACGAGTCTGGTACTATTGAAGATGGTGGACAGATGTCCTTAGCCCAACTGGATGAAACCGATTACGCTTATTTCCAAACTTCTAACCATTCAGGATTGAATTTCGATAAAGACAAAAGCACAAAACTGGAACGCGGTACAAAACTTACCGTTCTTGGATTCCCATTAGGATTGGGGGCCAATGCTGTTAACGACATCAATCCTATCTATGGGAGCGGAATCGTAGCAGCCCCAGGATTGCAGCAAGGTCGTATCTTGACTACAGACACGAATTATGAGCAAGGCAATTCAGGTGGACCAGTATTTTGTACGGATGAGAAAGGAAATTTGACAGTAATCGGCATTGTTTCGGCCGGAGCAGGACGTGTTACTGGATTTGTTGTTCCAATATCAGTCATATATTAACTACATTAAACTATGAGAAAAATAATTATCATCTCTATATTGTTGATTAGTTGCAATCACCTATCATTTGCTCAATTCGGACAAAATGTATTCAGCTCAGCCAATCAACAATTAATTGAACGAGCCGTTAGGGACGGCATTATACTGGTCCGCCAAGAGTATCAATTGGAAGATACCGTGACCATGAAACGGTATACATGGAATAACCAACCAGAGTTCGGGAGTTCCCAATCATTTTGTGTGCTCACGGGGAACGGATATATAGTATCGAACAAAGCATTAGAGCCCTGGGAACATGATTCGAAATATGCAAAATATACGGATTCGGTATATCGTCCTGTACTTTCAAAAACATATTGCAGAACCATTAACGATGACAAATATCGTGAGGTCGGATGTCTGAACCCAACAGGGACAAAAACACTATTGCAAGATGATTGGATTTATGTTTGTGATTCTACATTCAACAAACGTGGTTTTATCTCTGACACGGTGTCGGGAGAAAAAGACGGTTGGTTGATTTGGTTGACAATAAACGATGTGGAGAAGATCGACACAGAAGAATTGACACTGGTATCTTATCGGCATAAACTCTCCATAGAAGAAAAGAAAAATATCTACGAGATTCCCGACCCAACGACCCAACGATATATCATAGGAGGCATCTATGTAGAACCAAAATATGTCGAAATCGGGAGAATTGAATTCGCCCTTATCGGTATTGTGGTAAATATAGATAACAAATGGCAAATGATTCGGTGGAGATCAGAATCGCAGAACGAACAAGAGAGGGCTATTGAGCAACCGACAACCGCTCTTGATGATGATGCTTTAACTCCCGTGGAGGAACCGAGGACGGAACAACCGATATCTAAAAAACGAAAGAAAAATAAATCATGAAACAGATTCAATTCAGACTCACGGCTTACACTGATGCCGCAGGAAAAAGGAACGATATTCCGCCTCTTTTCGGTAATGAAGATAACTTCTTCGTAGACTCGGATCTATCTAATGATCAGCAAGGCGAGTTTTCGACGGACGAAATAAAATCATTGTCCGATTACGGATCTTTGTTAGTCGTAGCCGATGGTATGGGAGGGATGAATGCCGGAGAAATCGCTTCGGACATTGCAATTCAAACGGTCAAACATTTTTTTGCCTATGAGCGACTGTCGCAGGACATTGTGTCCACCGCAGAAAAGCGAGTAGGTTATATGGAGCGTGTCGTTGCAGAGGCAGATACTGCAATAAAGGTTCATGCTCGCAGCAATAAAGAGTGCGAGGGGATGGGCAGTACTATCATTCTGGTTTGGATATGCAATGGCATGGCATCCGTTACGTGGTGCGGAGATAGTCGAGCCTATCTCTATCGAGAATCGGAAGGCATCAAGCAAATATCCAAGGACCATTCCTATGTTCAATCGCTTGTTGATGACGGGAAGATAACAGAAGACGAAGCATTCGATCACCCATACGGGAATATCATAACGCGTAGCCTTGGTGATCCGGAAAAGAAAGCACAAGCCGAAAGCAGAACGATTCCAATCTATAAAGGCGATATCATTCTGGTATGTAGCGATGGACTAAGCGGTGTTCTACGAGATAGAAGTTCACATAAGTCTGAAGAAAATCCGCATACAGAAGACACTCTCGAAGATATTATACGTGCCAATCGGTTGTCGATGCAACAGTGTCGCAAGGCTTTATGGAATGCAGCTGAGCGAGCCGCATGGTATGATAATGTCACTGCAATTCTGTACGAAATCACAGACGGCGAGACCATTCCGGCTCAGCCCGCCGACACGAATGGACAATTACCTATTAAGACAAACGGCTACATCAATATCAGAATTAACAAAAAAAAGGCTTCATTCGTCATTGGAATTCTGATTATAATCGCCTGTTTATGCGTGGTAATATATCACAAAAAAAACATTTCGGATTGGAACGAACGGTACGATAATGTCCAAAAGCTGGCAAAACAATATAATTTAAACTATATTCTCGGCAGACTGGACTCCTTGGAGAGTGGCAATATCAAAGGGTTGCATGAATTGGACAGTATAATGGCAGTTCGTATCGACTTATTAGAACAAGATGTGATAAACACGGCTCCTAATGCCGATAGTTTGCGAAATATCATATGCGATTCACCCGATATAGATATGTTAGATCTTTATCCTGCTATTGAAGAAGAAAATGAACCGAAAGTTGCCGATCCTATGGAAGAACCCAGGGGTGCCCAAATCCTCAAAAGCAGGAATGAATCACGCGCTGGGAACAAAGATAATCATGCGACAGAACGCACGCCACATCATGAATCTCTCTCTTCTGGGACAATTACTCCGGCAGTAGAACAAAACAAAGAGATAGACAGAACATTAGGGATTGATAATAATACATCCGAAGAACTGACGGAAGAACCGAATATTGCGTCTGATCTTCAAAATCACTAAATAATATGGAACTACACCCCAACATATTATTTCACAACCGCTATCGTCTAATTGAGAAAAAAGGTAGCGGTTCATTCGGCGAAGTATGGCTTGCTCGCGACGAACAGATTGGAATAGAGGTCGCGGTCAAGATCTATATTGCTCTTGATAAAAGAGGTGTC
>CAZMAE010000137.1:0-41682 GCA_964564205.1 uncultured Odoribacter sp.
AACCGATGCTTTAGACCTTTTCCGGAAATTGACCGGTACCGGTCCCTTCATTCCGCAGCAATTCCCGTAAAGGACAACTAAAATACATAGCCGAATCCAAAATTCAGGTAGATATTGTACATTTTGAAACTCACACTTTTGAAATCATCCGGAAAAATAGAATTGATCCCCCACGTAAGGTCTGCATATACGCACAAGTGGTTATATGCCCTCCACTCACCTCCAAAATCCGCTCCCCATTGAAACTTGCGAAGATCACCCGAAAAATCATAGGTTGCTTCCGTCACATTTGCCTTTTCGCCCCGGGGATCTCCCTCCCGGATATATCCGTCATAAGCGAGACCTGAAAAATCGCCGTTGGTTAAAAAAGAAATATAAGGTCCGAATTTCAACCCCCAGCGAGGCGAAACTTTATAGATCACCTGAAAAGGCAAAGTAATATAGGAGTTTTTAACGTTGGTCTTCACATAACCCGTCCAATTGCCTTCGATATGTCCTAAAACGTCTCCATTATAGGAATCCATCACCATATAATAATTTTTTACACGGGCATCCGTTTTCATTCCTTTGTTTTCAAAGCGCACGCCGAACAATGCACCCCATTTATGCTGACGGAACCACTTGATTACATTCCCCTCAAGCGCGATCTGCATTCCCGGCCGATAGCTTTCGATCTTCCGGATTTCGGCCGGAAGCGGAAGCGGAGAGGTGCCTCCGATATTAAAACCCGCTTTAATACGGTATTCCAGACCTTTCAACGTATGACGGATCAAAGTTCCGGAATCTTTTTCCTCCGCAAAAACCGACAGGGCCAGCCACAGCATACAACCCAGGCATACACTTTTTTTGATCGTATTCATCTGATAAACCTCTTTTTATTCACAAACCACTTCAACTTCATCGACATACAACGTACTTCCCACAGATCCGGCAAAATAAGCGCCATATTTACTGGAGGTGAAGACTACGGCCAGATTGTACTTGTACTCTTTCATCTCTTCCTCTTTAAAAGGCAGGTAGCGTCCGCTTTTATTGTCCTCTGAATCATCCCGGTAAATAAAATCCGGCCACCGGATAGGTTGGGCTTCTCCATATTGAAAATGAGCTTCAAAAAGCTCAAAATCATCAGCCGGCTCTACCTTTACCCGGGCCAAAGCAATGATATTCCCGCTGGTATACACATTATTTCCGTTCAACACCTCCTGCCTAAGCCCTTCGGATTTGTACAAAACGGCGTAAATATCACCTTCGTCCGTCTGACCGGGAATTGTAACTGTTTTCTCGTTTTGATCCTTCGCTTTAAATTCGGTTCCCGGTTTATATTTATAATAACCTTTCAAAGTTACGGGACGCCTTCCGAAAGGCATACCCATGCGTGCAGCCTCCAGTGGTTTAGATACCGCGTTAGCCACATCGAAACTGCCCAGAAACAAATTGCCGGCAGCGATAGGCATTTTCATTTGCTCACCAAAATTCCCCGTGCTTTTTGTTTCCAGCTTCACCGCTTTTCCCTTGCCAACCCCACCTTCCACAGATACGGTAGGATAACTGAAAGGATCGGTAGCCACACCGGTCAGCGAATATCCTGAATTTCCGGAAGCCCAGACATATTGTTTAAAAACTATTTCCTTTTCAGTATCCGGAACGGACCTTGAAATTTTCTCATAAATCACATGATAATTTCCTTTATCATCAAGTTCCCAATTTTCAAAGCCGTACACTACAGGCAAGTCTGCCGTATCGATAATCACCGAATAGGTTTTGGGCCAATTCCCATCCTCAGAAGTCACCGTAAATCTCTGCGTCCCGGAATAATCTCTGTTCACCAAGGGATCGGGGGAGATGGTCGCCCCTTCCGTCAGCTGCACCTCCAAAGCCAGGTTCGTAAGGTCAATTTTCCGATTGGCTTGAGCCAATATCTGCGTATTGTTAATGATTATATTTCCCTTGATGTTCTTCTCCACTTCTCCCTTCCCGTTCAAAATCCGGCAAGCAACAATATCGGCCTCCGAATTCAGAGGTTCGCTTTGGATACAAGCACCCAATGCCACAATCATCAACAGATATAAAAACAATTTCTTCATATACTACATTTTTATTATTGCCGGTTACAAAGGTAACGATTAATTGCAGGGATCCATCTGTTAACCATTAATAAATCTTAATAACATCCAACGGACATTACATCAAACGATCCTCTTTTCCAATCATACGTGCCTCATCCAGTATCGGTTTCAGCAACTTTTTCCTGCTCAACCGTACTACTGCATCAATTCGGGTGTCGTATCCACCCATTTGTACAACTTATCCCCCCTTCGGATTTTTTCGGACACAGGAACTGAAAAAAGAATTCCCTTTTCCACCCGTTCTACCGGTTGCAAGTCAACTCTGATTTCGGATACTTTCATCTGAATCGTACCTGTCGTAGGTCCCTGGATCAATATTTCGTCCTCTACGCATAAATCAAAAGACTCCAGTTTAAATTCCCCTACACGGAGATGGGTAAAATAATTAGTGACCTTCCCCAGCAGCACTTTTTTCTTCGTAGCTTTCGAACCATACACTTCACTCCATTCCCCCAAACGCTGTCCCAGATAATATCCATTCCAGAAACCCCGGTTGAATACGGTGGCCAGCCGCTCTTTCCAAGCCTTGATTTTCTCAGCCGAATATGAACCGTCGAGGTAAGCACACAAAGCCTCGTGATAACACTCGCAAACAGTGCGCACATATTCGGCAGAACGGGCACGGCCTTCAATTTTAAAAACCCTTACTCCAGCGTCAGCCATCTTATTGAGAAATCCAACAGTGCAAAGATCTTTGGGCGACATGATATATTCATTTTCAATATCCAGCTCAATCTCACTGTCCCGGTCCCTGACCGTATAAGCCCGCCGACAGATCTGATTGCAGGCCCCCCGGTTTGCCGAAGCATTTTTCTCATGCAGGCTCAGATAGCATTTACCGGAAACAGCCATACACAGGGCGCCGTGAGCAAACATTTCAATCCGAATCAATTCACCCTTAGGACCCCGCAAATGATCTTCCACAATCCGACGATAAATTTCCGCCACCTGATCGAGTTCCACTTCCCGAGCCAGCACCATGACATCGGCATATTGGGCAAAAAAACGGACTGCCTCATAGTTAGTGATATTACACTGGGTACTGATATGTACTTCAACACCTATCTGACGGGCATACAAAATGGCAGCCAAGTCCGAAGCGATGACAGCCGTCACTCCGGCAGCCCCCGCACAATCGATCACCTGCCGCATTTTCGGCAATTCATGGTTATATATCACCGTATTTACGGTCAGATATGTTTTTACCCCCTTTTCCGAACAAACCGAAACGATATGCTTTAAATCATCCAACGTAAAATTTGCCGAAGAACGGGCTCTCATATTCAAACCCTCAACCCCAAAATATACCGAATCCGCTCCCCCCTGCAAAGCTGCATACAGAGACTCATAGGACCCTACGGGCGCCATGATTTCAAAATCTTTTCTTACCATTTGACTCAATAAGGATTTAGATGACAAAGGTAGACGAATCTTGGAAATTTACCATCAGTCCCGGGAATATTTCCCGCGAAGTCCTGAACCGACGCCAGATACACAACGGATAATTTCATACTGATTCCGTTTTTCGAGCAAGTTTTGAAATTTCAGAAAGGGATGATTTATTTTACCTATCTTTGTTTTATATTTGTGCAAATAAATAAAAAAGGATATGAACGAGGAAGTTAAAATGTTTATGGACGAAGCCAGAGAGCTTATGCAAAACGCCATCGTCCATTTGGAAAACGAACTGGCAAAAATCAGGGCCGGAAAAGCGAACCCCAAAATCCTGAACGACGTCCTGGTAGATTACTACGGTTCTCCTACCCCTTTGCCACAGGTAGCCAATATCACTGTTCCGGATCCCCGGACCATTGCCGTACAACCTTGGGAAAAAAGCATGCTGTCTCCCATCCAAAAGGCGATCATGAATGCAAATCTGGGATTTAATCCGGATAATAACGGTGAAATCGTGCGCATCAATGTTCCCCCCTTGACTGAAGAAAGAAGAAAAGAACTGGTGAAACAGTCCAAAAGTGTAGGTGAAAATGCCAGAGTAGGGATCCGCAACGCCCGCCGGGACGCCATAGATACCTTTAAAAAAATGATAAAGGAAGGTCTTCCCGAAGATGCCGCCAAGGATGCCGAAGCTGAGGTTCAGAAAATAACCGACAGCTTTAATAAAAAAATAGACGAGATTCTGGCCCAGAAAGAAAAGGATATTATGACGATCTGAAAACAGTCATAATCCCCGACTGACTGTAAAACAGTAAGGTGCAATACCGCTTCTTACTGTTTTTTTTATACATACAGTTTATGTATTGTGCTCATTTAAAAAAGCGCCTCTGCTGCCGGAAAAAAAATCAGCACAAACAAATACTCGCACCGGCAGAATACAGCACTGATCCGTACCGTATTCCGCCGGGAAGATTTACATCAAAAGCAGAGCCTCATTGGCTTTTTCAAGGTCTTCAGGAGTATCTATTCCGATAGATTCATGATCCGTAAAACGGACGGCAATGTTATAGCCATTCTCCAGCCATCTCAATTGTTCGAGCGATTCCGCCTTTTCGAGTTTCCCCGGAGCCAAAGAAGTGATTTCCTTCAGCACTTCCGGACGATAGGCATACATTCCGACATGTTTATAAAAAGGAGTGGATTCCAGCCATTGTTTTCCGTCCACACCCCTGCAAAAAGGGATGGCTGAACGGGAAAAATACAGGGCTTTCCCTCCGGCCGTACAAACAACTTTCACTTTATTTGGATCGAAAATATCGTCATTGCATTCGAATTTCTTGGCCAAAGTGGCGATCTGCACCTCCGGATCTTCAAAACAAGCCAGGAGAGAGGTCACCTGCTCAGGCAAAATAAAAGGCTCATCCCCCTGAATATTGACCACCACATCAAAGGTTTTCTCCGTTTGTCCGGCAATCCGGCAAAAAGCCTCGTAACAACGGTCCGTACCGCTACGGTGTTCCGGGGAAGTCATCACCGCCTTCCCTCCGAAATTTACCACACAATCGTAAATCCTCCGGTCATCGGTCGCCACGAAAACATCACCGGCCACCTGCATGGCCTTTTCGGTCACATG
Organism: uncultured Odoribacter sp.; assembly: GCA_964564205.1. Lineage (GTDB taxonomy): Bacteria > Bacteroidota > Bacteroidia > Bacteroidales > Marinifilaceae > Odoribacter. The sequence continues at coordinate 5,155 of CAZMAE010000137.1, forward strand.
TCTGATCACCGGTTTCCCTCCGATTTCCGCCAATGGTTTCCCCGGAAAACGGGTAGAGGCATATCGTGCCGGAATTAAAATTAAAGCTTTCATGATATATGATTTTGGGCAGAATTCCATTCAAGGATATCCGGCCCCTGATCTTTCATTCTTTTACTGTTCCCTGGTTGTTTTTTTTCAGTGTCTGACAATTCCCGTTGAATATCACACCCGGCTCCACCGACATCACTCCGTAAGATATATTGCCCGTGATGTTTGCAGGAGCTTTCAAAGAAAGGGTACCCGTAACGACAATGTCGCCGACAATGGTCCCCTGTACGTCTATGTTGCCACACTCTATATTGCCTTCGATCCTGGCTGTACTTCCTACCACCAGTCTCCCTGAAGTCACGATTTTTCCCTTTATGACACCATCCACCCTGATATCGTTCTTGGTGGTAATATCCCCGACAATCACTGTCCCTTCGCACAATAAATTAACGGCATTACCCGGGTTGTCCTTACTCATATTTTACTTCTTTTGATTATTCCGATTATTCTTTAATTTCAAACCAAGCCCGATTTTAGCACCCGGGACGATCTCCAGCCCGGCAGTCACCAAGGCGCCTTTGATTTCTGCATTTTTCCCGATGAAAGCCTGACGGGCGACACTCACATTTCCTGTAATCCTCCCTTCAAGATACAACTCACCGCAATCCAGATTCCCGTCGACCACCCCCGTTTCTGCGACAAAGACCCGTTTTTTTCCCGTCACATTCCCCAAGATAAAGCCATTCACCCCCATATTCTTATCACATCCGACATCTCCCTCGATCCGGGTATCTTCGAGAATCCAGCATTCTTCACCCTTGTTGTCAAAATCATCCTGATTCATAAAGACAAAATTCTGACCGAAGATAAAACAAGTAATTGAAAAAAAAAAGCCGCTGTTGCGGCTTTTTTCATTTCTTAAGATCGTATGCCCATTTGAGCCAAATCGCTCCCCAAGTAAATCCGGCACCAAAAGCAGCCAGGATCAGGTTGTCTCCCTTGTGAAGCTGATTTTCCCATTCATACAAACACAATGGAATGGTTGCAGAAGTCGTATTGCCGTATTTTTGTATATTGATCATCACCTTAGAGGGATCGAGACCCATACGGTCGCCTGTTGCAGCTATAATCCTCAGGTTCGCCTGATGGGGAACCAGCCACGCAATGTCCTCTGCGGAAAGGTTATTTTTTTCCATGATTTCCACTGCCGTATCGGCCATTTTGGTCACCGCATGCTTAAAGACAAACTGCCCGTCCTGATAAATAAAATGCTCCCGGTTGGTGACAGTCTCGATAGAAGGAGGATTCAAAGATCCGCCTGCCTTCATATATAAATGGCTGCGTCCCATGCCATCGGACCTCAGGATGTGATCCATCACTCCCAATTCTTCCATGGTCGGTTCCAGCAACACGGCAGCAGCGGCATCTCCGAACAAAGGACAAGTCTTACGGTCAGTATAATCCGTGATGACAGACATCTTCTCGCAACCCACAAAGACCACTTTTTTGTATCTCCCGCTCTCCACATATTGTGTTGCCGTCACTAACCCGAAAAGGAAGCCGGAACATCCCGCATTCAAATCAAATCCAAAAGCATTCTTTACTCCTACCATATCGGCAATGATTTGCGCATTGGCAGGGAAATGCATATCCGGAGTCACTGTCGCACAAATCAAGAGATCTACTTCTTCGGGTGTAATTCCCGTTTTCCTGAACAAATCTTCAACAGCCCTGGCTCCCATCCATGCGCTCCCCTTGGTAGGATCCTTCAGGATATGTCTTTCCTTGATCCCTACCCGAGTCATGATCCATTCGTCAGAAGTATCCACCATCCGACTCAACTCTTCATTATTCAGAATATAGTCGGGATAATAAGCCCCAACACCGGTTATTATGGCTCTTGGCCTGTTCATCTGCATAGTCATAAATTTTAATCAGATGTTCCCTCGGCACACCAAGGGTAAACATTAACGATATAAACAACCATAGCCTCCTAAACAATAGGAGGCTGGCTGATATGATTTAAAACAATCCTATAAGTGACAAGATTATGCAACTACTGCTTTTTCAATAGCCAACTTTCCTCTGTAATATCCACATTCAGGACATACTGTATGATACTGTACAGCAGCACCACAGTTAGAGCACTTTGCAACAGCGGCTGCCGTGATTGCATCATGTGTTCTTCTCTTATTTCTTCTCTGTTTTGAGGTTCGATGTTTCGGATGTGCCATTTTTTTATGATTTATTTAGTTATTAATTAATTTCCTAAGCTCGTCCCATCTCGGGTCTATAGGCTTTTCATCTTCCTGTTTTACATATTCTTTCAGGACTTGCTGCATATCTTCGTCGCACTCGCCTTCAGGATGTACGACCCGCATCGGATAATTCAGCATATAAATCTCATAAAGATATGAACTCAAGTCCAGATAATCGTCTTCCGGAGCTATGACGATGTAATCGTCCTCATTCCCTTCTTCCCGTTCACTTTGTTTGACATAAAGACTCATCTCCCCTTCAACGGGCAGATCCATTTCTCCCAAGCAACGGTCACAAGTAGCCTTCACCATCCCGCCGATCTTCATCCGGACCTCCATCAAAAGCGAACTTTTGACGATTTCCACCTCAGCAACAACCCTTCCTTGCGTTCCCTTGGTTGCTTCAAAGCAATCGAAAAACGCTTGTTCCAGCAAGAACTCAAAAGAGTGTTTCCCCTCTCCTAACCCTCTGAATGCTATTTTGTATTCTTTCAGTCTATCCACTATCTCAGAAGTAAAACGGCGCAAAGATAACACAAAAACCAAAAACTAAAAACGAAAGACCAACATTTTTCCCGAAAGTTCCATGGAAAGATTCCAATAAGAAGTGCAATGGCATACACCTCACTCTCCCTCGGGGGAATGCATTCCCCCGAGGGAGCTGAGCGATCCCCCGTTGAGCGTTATTCGTAATAAAGGAAACTTTTGCGCTGATTCAACCTGCGACACCAAAAAGGAGACCGAAGTCTCCTTAGGATTACGTAACTTTGTGTTGCCATGTACAATCACCTATACTTTCCGCTTTCTTCCAGCATGCTGAGATAGCTGGCATACCGGCTTTCACTGATCTCGTCCCGTTCAACGGCCTCAATCACCGCGCAGCCAGGCTCATGCGTATGCGTACAATTATAAAAGCGGCATTCAGGAGCTTGGGCAAAGATCTCAGGAAAAAAATGTGAAATCTCTTCCTTTTTCATACCGACGATTCCGAAACTGCGTATTCCCGGCGTATCGATAAGGTATCCTCCTCCTGACAAACAAAACATTTCGGCAAAGGTCGTGGTATGTTTTCCCGAATCGTGAGCCTCGGAAATCACCGCGGTCTTCAAATCCAGCCCGGGCTCAAACCGATTGATCAAAGAAGATTTCCCCACACCGGAAAGCCCCGACAACACCGTAACTTTATCTCTCAGCATTTGCCGCACCTGCGGAATGTTCTTTCCCGTCAGGGCCGACACTTCATAACAAGGATAACCTATTTTTTCATAAATGGCCGACAATCCGCCATACAGCGCCCACTCTTCTTCTCCATACAGATCGGATTTGTTAAACAACAGCACCACCGGAATGTTATAGGCCTCAGCACTGGCCAAAAAACGGTCAATAAACACGGTCGAGGTCACAGGATGATTCACCGTGACAACCAATAATGCCTGGTCCACATTCGATGCAAGAATATGAGATTCTTTGGACAGGTTGGTAGACTTCCGGATAATGTAATTCTTTCGCCTGTCAATTCCGGTAATCACATAACCATCCTGGCTCTCGTCTACTTGCACGACATCACCGACGGCCACGGGATTCGTGGTACGGATGCCTTCGATCCTGAACTTGCCGCGGATCCGGCATTCCACCAAGCGTCCGTCATCCAGCCGGACAATATACCAACTCCCCGTTGATTTTATTACGATGGCCTTCCCCATGAAATCTATCTTTATCCGGACAAAGATAACAAGAAGATTTCATTTATCTTTGTACCCCGGATACACATCTTAATCTCTATTGTATGAAAATTGTTTTTGCAACCAACAACAGCCACAAGCTGGAAGAAATCAATCAGCTCCTGAAAGGAAAACATGAAATTGTTTCCCCCAGGGAAATCGGATGCCACGACGACATCCCCGAAGACCACGATACGCTGGAAGGGAATGCCCTGCAAAAAGCCAGATATATTAAAGAACATTACGGATACGACTGCTTTGCCGACGATACGGGACTCGAAATAGAGGCTCTCGACCGGAGACCGGGTGTATATTCGGCCCGCTATGCCGGTCCTGCCAAAGATTCGCAGGCCAATATGCGCAAAGTTCTTGCGGAAATGCAAGGCAAGACAAACCGAGATGCTTGCTTCCGCACGGTGATAGCCCTGATACTGAACGGAGAAGAGCATCTGTTCGAAGGGAAAGTGAATGGAAAGATCCTCACGGAACAGCACGGAGAAGCCGGTTTTGGCTACGATCCGATCTTCCGGCCGGAAGGATTTGCACTCAGTTTCGCCGAAATGCCCTTGGATGAAAAGAATAAAATCAGCCACCGGGGGAAAGCTACCCGCCAGCTCATCGAGTTTCTGAACGAAACAACAGAAGGTTAAAGCTCAAAGGGAATACCGTGGAGATTTGCAAAGGGATCATATTAAAAACGACAAATTACTCGGATACACAGAACATTATCCATGTTTACTCACAGGAAAAAGGATATCTCTCCTTTATTTCCCCGTCCGTCATTTTTAAGCGGAAACATCGCCCGGTTCAGCTGATGCAGATCGCCGAAATCGAATATGCCGAGAATACTCAAGGCGGTCTGCATAAATTACGTTCAAGCACGGCTGTTTCCGGTCTCTCTTCCCTGTATTTTGACATTTTCAAAATGAATATCCTGCTCTTGTGGGGAGAAATCCTGAACCTGTTGCTAAAAAACGAAGCAAAAAATGAGGCTCTTTTTGAGTTCATCTCACATTCCCTGGAATACCTGAACGCCACACAACAGGACACCGCCAATTTCAACTTATTTTTCCTCTACCGGTTACCGGAATTTTTAGGTTACCGGATCGACACCCGAAGTTGGCAGGAAGGCTATATTTTCGACCTCGGAAACGGCAATTTCTGTAGTCCGGACACTTCCGCGTCCTGCATTTCCGGTCCGAACACCGCCCGCATCATCCACCGGCTCTGCACCTGCGAAGTCAGCGGGATCAGCAACATTCCGCTTAACCGTCATGCCCGCAATATTCTGCTGGACGTCATTCTATTGTTTTTCAGCACTCATCTGAACGTCAATTTCAATATCAAAAGCATCCGGGTCATACGCGAAGTATTTTCCTGATCCCCTCTTTCCTGTTTCACCGGCCGGGAAGGAGGAACTCCCGGTCTATTAATTTTTATTTAAACTCATTTTCGAAATAAACTTGTGGATGATATTCTTGTCTCATTTACCAAGAGCGATGTTAAAATAAGTATAGTTCACCCTATTTCTGATCCGGTAATAATAAATATTTTATAAAATTCATTCATTATTGGTCAGCATTAACATCTTTCGTTATTTTTATCACAATTATTGAGCGTTTTCCTGAGTCGTAAGATGGGCCTGAATCATAGGATATGGACATAAAAATAAAAGAACTGAGTAAAATTTATCCGGACGGTCATAAAGCACTGAACTGTCTGAATTTACAAATCGAACCCGGCATGTTCGGTTTGCTGGGGCCCAACGGAGCCGGCAAAACCTCCCTCATGCGAATCATGACGCTATTGCAAAATCCGTCATCGGGCACCATTTTATTCGACGATTACAACATCCTGCATGACCGGAAAGCCATCCGTTCCATCCTGGGATATCTGCCTCAGGATTTCCGTTTTTTTGAAAAGCTGAAAACCTGGGAGTTCCTGGATTACGGAGCCGGATTGGCCGGAATCAGGGGAACACGTAAAAGGTCGGAGATCGTAGACGAAATGCTGCGCAAAGTCGGTCTTTACGAAGTGAGAGACCGCTGGGCCAACCGCTTGTCCGGAGGAATGAAGCGCCGTCTCGGAATTGCCCAGGCGATTATCGGCAATCCCAAAGTGATCATCGTCGATGAACCGACCACCGGTTTGGATCCCGAAGAAAGAATACGTTTCCGGAATATTTTATCGGAAGTGAGCGATAAAGACGTGATCATCATTTTGTCCACCCATATTGTAGGAGACATCTCGAGCACCTGCAAAAAGCTGGCTCTACTAAACAAAGGAGAACTGAAATTCGAAGGCTCGCCCGACGATATGATCGCCCTGGCCACCGGAAAAGTTTGGGAAATCTTCGTCACCAATCCGGAATTGCAACAAGTGAAAGAAAAATACCCCATCATCTCCACCATCCCCTCCGAGGGAGGCTGGGACATCCAGATCGTCGCGGAAGAACCCGAAGGCTTCAACGGCAAACCCATTCCCCCCAATATAGAACATGCCTACGTCTATTACATGGACTACTTGCTGAAAGATAAAATGAATATGTACAGCGAAAAGATCGGAGGAGATTTGTTTAAATAATACCTGAAAAGATGAACTTTCAAAATATCAACGTCATATCCCGGTACGAAGTGAAGCTGCTGAGAAGAAGCTGGCTTTTCCGCATTTTCGCCATATTGGCACTGGCGGGTATTTCGGTGGTCATTTTAGGCTACCAGACCCCTTTAAATCAATTTTCCAGCATCTGGCCCAAAATTGCAGTATCCTCCCTGATGCCTTTTTGCAGCATATATTTTTACAACATCGCCCAATCTGTCATTGTTATTTTCCTGGCCGGCAGTTTCCTGAAACGGGACAAAAAGCTGGACACCGCCGAAGTAATTTATGTACGACCCATGAGTAATGCCGATTACATCGCCGGAAAGACTTTGGGCATTGTGAAAGTGTTTCTGGGATTGAATGTCATCTTCCTGATCATTACCGCCTTTTTCAATGTAATCATCAACCGGTCCCCTTTCAGTCCTTTTCCCTACATTTTCTATTTGCTGACCATTTCTCTGCCTTCCCTGCTGTTCGTGCTGGGGCTGTCCTTTACCGTCATGTGCCTGCTGAAAAACCAGGCAGTCACCTTCATCGTCATGCTGGGAATTACCGGAACCGTGTTTTTCTACTCCGACACCCTGTATGGGGTTTTCGATTTCTTCGGCGTGAACATTCCGGCTATTTTTTCGGATGTCACCGGCCATGCCGATCTGAAAACCTTCTTGTTACAACGAAGCATTTTCATCTTGCTCGGCATCGGATTCACAGTCTTCACCATCGCTCTGGTGAAGCGTCTTCCCCATAAACCCTGGAAAACCCCTGTCGTTTACACGCTGGGAACCATTTTCCTATTGGGCGGTTTCACTGCAGGGATGCTTTACGTTATGAACTATCATCATCTACTGCGCCAGCGGGATGCTTATATAGCAACCTACAATAAATATGCGGAAGAAAACAATGTCAGCATTCTGACCCACGAACTGAACATCACCCCCCATGGCAAAAAAATGACGGGCGAAAGCATTCTGACGGCGGTAAACAAACAGGACCGAGCCTTAGACAAGATCATTTTATACCTCAATCCTGCGCTGCAAATATCCTCGATAAAATCAGCAGGAACCCCGCTCCCCTTCATCCGGGAAAACCAAGCCGTTCTTATCACCAAACCCCTGGCAGCAGGAGAAGAAATTGCAATCACCCTGAACTACGCCGGAACAATAGATGAAGCGGTCTGTTATACGGACATTCCGGAAAAGGATCTTTTCAACAATCCTGTAAACGAAGATTTCTACAAACTAGGCACCCGCTATGCCTGGCTGGAGCCCCGATTCACCCTGCTGACCCCGGAATGCCTGTGGTATCCCGTAGCTGCCGCACCCGCCCATCCGGCAGCTCCCTATAAAATAAAAAAGAATTTTACGAATTACACCCTGACCGTCAATCAATCCGACGGGCAAACAGTGCTTTCCCAAGGCACCGGCACTGCCGGGGACAATAAAATCACGTTCACCAATACGCAGCCGCTTCCCGGAATCAGTCTGACCATCGCCGACTACGACAAGAAATCGATCCGGGTGGATTCCACCGATTACGAGATATTATATTTCAAAGGACACGATTACTTTTCCAAGTTTTTCACAACTTTGAGCGATACGCTTCCCTATATCATCCGGGACTATAAAAACGATCTCGAAATAGCCAAGGGAAGGAATTATCCTTTCAGCAAATTTGTTCTGGCAGAAACACCGGTCCAGTTCGCCACCCATATCCGGAATTGGAAAAGCTACACCGAATATGTCATGCCGGAAATATTGTTCATTCCGGAAAGGGGCGCTACGCTGTCCAGCGACTTTCGGGCCGAAAAAAAACGTATGCAACACTGGAGGCGGGAAGGTCAGGGAACTCCCGATGAGATGGAATTGGCCATAGAAAGTTTCCGGAACTTCTTCGATAACGTGTTGTCCATGGAAACCACCTGGCAGGGGGATATCAACAAATTCAACATCGCAGCCTTGTTTTTCGGCCACACCAATTTTATCGAATCCAAGGATTATCCGATCATGGACATCGCAATCAATACCATGCAAAACCTTTCGGCCTCTGCCAACAACTTCCGTCCCTGGCGGTCTGTCATCAACGACCAGCAACGGGCCAACCTCTACCTGGAAAATCATAGCTTTGAGCAAGCCATATCAGACAACGAACTTAAGCCGGAAATATTTTATGAATTACTGAAACTGAAAAGTACCGCTTTAAAGAATTACATCCATACCCGAATACCACCGGAAGAATTCAGCGAATTTCTGAAAGTCTTTTTTGAAAAGAACAAATTTACGGATATTCCGTTTCATCAGTTGAAAGATAGCTTTGAAGACTATTTCGGTATCAACCTGAACGATTTTATCTGTCAATGGTACACCGAAAATCATTCGCCAACCCTCTTTATCAAAGATGTGGACGCCAACCAGGTGATCGTGGACGAAGTAACACGGTATCAAATCAAATTCAAAGTCAACAATCCTTCGGATGTCAATGCCATCGTCACAGCCACAGTAATGCAAGGCGGCGGATTTCCCGGTGGCGGACGAAGGAGAGGACGGAACATGCAAAACGATAATATCGCGGAAAACTATATCGTTCCGGCCCGCCAGGCCAGGGAAATCAAAATTATCGTGGATGAAAGGCCGGCCAATATAAGTATAAACACCAATATCTCGCATAATTTACCCACCACCCATAATTTCAATTTTTCAAAAATCGAAAATACCACTGACGATACTCTGGCCGGCAGTTACCCAGTCGATCCGGAAATTTTCAAGCCCAATCCCAACGAAATCATCATCGATAACGAAGACAGCGGATTCAGGACGATAGCCTCCAATACGCGTCACAAACTGAAAGACCTGTTTCAGAAAAGCGATGAAGAAAAATATAAAAATTTTTTCCCTTGGCGTCTTCCCTCCACATGGACAGCCATCGTCTCGGATGCCTATTACGGCGCAATCGTCAGTTCTGCCCATTACAAAAAGAAAGGCAGCGGCAATAATTCCGTAGAATGGCAGGCCTCCCTGCCCCATGACGGCTATTACGAAATATCGGTCTGGAATCCTAAGGGTAACAGGCATTTCATGAGAAGAGGACCACAGAGAAAGGAAGAAAGAAATCAAACCTATCTACTCCGGGCCGATCAGGTAAACGAAACCGTCACCCTCGACTTGGAGATGGAAGAGGAAGGATGGGTGCCTCTGGGCCATTTTTATCTGCCCCGGGGAAAGGCAACTATCACCTTAACCGATAAAGTATCCGGGAATTATGTCATCGCCGATGCTGTCAAATTCACTCTCATAGAATAACCGCTAAATTAAAACAATATGTCTAAACAAACATTGGTATTCATCCTTTTGATCATTTCCGGAATTGCTCCCGCCGGCGCACAGGAAATTCTGACCTTAGAAAAGGCCCTGAACACGGCTTATCAGAACAGCCCGTCTTTGATACAAAGCAAACTGAGTCTGGAACAGCGCCAGCTCAACCTGAAAGCCCAGGATGCTTCGCTGAAATCGCAATTCAAACTGGATGTCAATCCTTTCAATTACACCCGTAACAATCAGTATGACAGCTATAACAGCAACTGGTATGCCAACGAAAGCATGACCTCCTCGGCATCACTGGGCATCACACAACCGATCAAATGGACCGACGGAACCATTTCCCTGGTGAATGATTTTCACTGGCAAGACGCTTCCAACAGGACTTCAGGAGGTAAAAACACTTCTTTTAACCACAATCTTTCCTTGCGCATAGAACAACCCTTGTTCACCTACAACCGGACAAAAATGCAACTGCAAGAACTGGAATACGCCCTGGAAAATGCAAAAATCAGCTATGCCCTACAAGAACTGAACATCGAAAAACAGGTGACCTCCCAGTTTTACGATGTCTATCAGAAACAAAAAGACCTCCATATTGCCCGGGATGAATACAACAATCAAAAACAAAACTACGAAATCATCAAAAATAAAGTAGAGGCCGGTTTAGTGGCGAAAGAAGAACTTTATCAGGCCGAGGTCAACCTAGCTACCAGCGAATCATCAGTGTATTCAGCAGAAATCAGCTACGAAAACTCGAAAGACAATTTTAAAATATTATTAGGCATGTCCCTGGAAGAAGACGTGATGGTATTACCCAATACCGAGATCGTCACCGTCGATGTCAATACCGACGAAGCCGTAAAACATGCCTTGGAACAACGTATGGAACTGCGGCAAAAACAGATTACCCTGGAACAGGGCGTCTTCAACATCATCAGGGCCAAATCCGAAAACGAATTCAAGGGTAGCATCAGCGCAAGGATAGGCCTGGACGCTTTGGGAGAAAAGGTCAATAACATGTACGATAAACCGACGGACAACGAACAGGTAGGCATTTCCCTCAATATCCCGATTTTCGACTGGGGAGCCAAAAAAGCGAGAGTGAAATCGAGCGAACTCGCCCTGGAATCGGATCAGATCAGCTTCGATGAAGAAAAAAAGAACATCACCCTCGACGTTCGTCAAATTTGCCGCAACCTGCCGACGCTGGTCAGGCAGATTGAAATCAAAAAAAAGAGCATCGAAAATGCAGAATATACCTATGAAATCAATCTTGAAAAATACCGGAACGGCAATTTAACGGGTATGGAGCTTCAACAGTACCAGACTCAGCTGACCAGTGCCAAGCAAGCCTATACCAGCGCCATCATCAACTACAAAATCGAACTTTTGAACCTGAAGATACAAACCCTTTGGGATTTCGAAAAAGACACGACCTATCTGCCGTCAGCTCTGTTGGAATAAAGCCCGGAAGAAAATAATTCACATCTAATTGCAAACAAGTAAATATTTAAATATCATGAACACCTACTTCAAGACGATCAGCCTGGTTTCTTTAGGCCTGCTGTTGTACTCTTGCAACAATAGCGGGAATAACTCAGTATCGGAAACAACGACCCCCGTATGGATAGAAGAAGTACAACTCCGGAACATTGAAGAATACATTACGACCACCGGAACGGCAAAAGCTTCAAAAACCATCGAGCTGAAATCCGAAACCAACGGAGCCTACTATCTTCAAAAAAATCCCAGAACCGGGCGGCCTTATCAATTGGGCGACATCGTTGAAGCCGGAGCGGTAATTGTACGTCTGGAAAACAAGGAATATGAAAACAACGTCCAGTTGGAAAGCAAAAAGCTTCAGATCGGAATCACCGAAAAAGAATGGGAAGGTCAAAAAGTGTTATTCGAAAAAGGAGGTGCCACCCAAAAGGATGTCAGCAATGCGGAGAACTCTTACATCAACGCCAAACTGGCCTTGGAAAACGCCTATATCACGCTGGACAAGATGAGCATCAAAGCCCCCTTCAAAGGAACAATCGTCAGCTTGCCTTATTTCACCCCGGGAGTAGAAGTGGCCTCCGGCACAGCGGTAGCCGGGATCATGGACTACAGCCAAATGTATGTGGAAACCCAGTTCCCCGAAAATGCACTGACCAAGCTGCAGGTGGGACAAAACGTCCACATCACGAATTACAACATCAAATCCGACACCCTGAAGGGAGTACTCACTCAGCTGTCTCCCGCGATCAACGAAGACACCCGTACCTTTTCGGGCTATATCGTCATCGATAATCCCAAACTGAAGCTCCGGCCCGGAATGTTTGCCAAAGCGGATATCGTAACCATCCGGAAAGATTCCGTACTTTCCATTCCCAAAAACATCATCAAAAACCGGCGAGGAGGCAAACTGGTATATACCGTAGAGCGCAACAGCGCCGATGAGAAAGTCATTCACACCGGCATCAGCGACAACAAATACATCGAAGTGGAAAAAGGCCTGAAGCCCGGCGACAAAGTCGTGATTAAAGGCTACGAATGGTTGCGCAACCGAAGCAAGGTGAAAGTGATGAAATAATCTTCGTAATCATGAGAATCATAAATTTTGCAGTTAAATATCCGGTCAGTGTATTGATGATCACACTAGGCGTATGCCTTCTGGGTATAATTTCCTACAATAAACTGGGAACGGATTTGTTCCCCGATTTAAAAAATCCGGCTCTATACATCGAACTGGAAGCGGGAGAACGTCCGCCAGAAGAAATCGAAAAGCAATTCGTCGAAAAGATCGAATCCATGGCTGCACGCCAGGAAGGCGTCAAGACTGTCAGCAGCAGCAGCAAGGCGGGCAGAGCTACCTTCACCGTAGAATACGGCTGGAATCAGGACATGGACGCTGCATTTCTGGATTTACAGCGAAGCATGTCCCAGATCGCTCAGGACGATCAGATCACCTCGCTGAATGTCACCCGCTATGATGCAAACGCCACGCCGGTGATGATCCTCTCCATGAGCCATCAGGAAATCAAGGACATGAACGAACTGCGGAAAATCGCAGAAAATTACATGCGGAGCGAACTGGTTCGTTTGGACGGCATTGCAGACATCCAACTGAACGGACAAGAAGAGGCCTGCATAGAGGTCAATACCAACGATTACATGCTCGAAGCCTTCGGCCTGACCGCTGCAACCATCGCTTCAAAAATCGAAAGCCTCAATCGGAACGTGTCCGGAGGAACCATCACAAACAACGACATCCAATATACCATCAAAGGTGTCAATCTGCTCAAAAGCCTCGAAGACATCAGCAACATCATCGTTGCCTTCAAACAACCATCCGCCCAGACCGGCTCCAACGAACAGTCCAACAACATAAAGGCGCCCGTCTATCTGAAAGATGTGGCAGAAATACAACTGAAAAACAAAGATCCCAGAAACCTGGTCCGCTATAACGGCGAACGCAGCCTGAGCATCAGCATCTATAAAGAAAACAAGTACAACACGGTTAAAGCCATCGAAAACATCACGGCCAAACTGGAAGAACTTCAAAAAAGCATGCCGGGTTATGAATTTCACATCATCAGCAATCAAGGGGATTTCATCGGGGCATCGATCGGAGAAGTGAAAGACTCGGCGGTCATGGGTATTCTGCTGGCCATGCTGGTTCTTTATGTTTTCCTGCGCCGCATCAATACCACCCTGATCGTAAGCGTTTCCATTCCGGTATCTATCATCACCACCTTCAACCTGATGTATTTCAACGGACTGAGCATCAACATTATGACACTGGGAGGTCTGGCACTCGGAGCCGGCATGCTGATCGATAATGCCATCGTCGTGATGGAAAACATATACCGGAACCTGGAAAACGGACTTCCAGCAAAAGAAGCCGCCATAAAGGGGACCTCGGAGGTTGCCGGAGCCATCACATCCTCGACGCTGACCACCATCGTCGTATTTCTCCCCATCGTCTACATACAGGGAGCTGCAGGGGAGTTATTCAAGGAACAGGCATGGACAGTCTCATTTTCACTCGTATCCTCATTATTCGTAGCTCTGCTGTTGATGCCCATGCTGGCATCGAGGTACATCCACCGATCATCCAATGCACGCGGTTCCGTCCAGATCAAAGGATACGGCAACTTCGTCGGCAAACTCCTGAACCACCGTTACGCTGTAGTGCTGACCGCACTCATCCTGGTCATCGGTAGCTATATGCTCGTGCCTTACCTGAACATGGAATTCATGCCCAAAGCGGAATCGAAAGAATTTTCGACCTACGTTACCCTGGAACCGGGCACCCGCCTGGGAAGTACAGACAATGCCGCTGCAACCATAGAAACGATGATACAGGAATTGGCCGGAGACGACCTGGAATGGATTTTTACCCAGGCAGGCCCCTCCAATACAGAAAACCAAAGCGGAGGAAACCTGGAGGAGGAAAATCAAGCCGAAATCCGTACTAAACTCAAAAATAAGGCGAAAACCGACGCAGACAACATCATCAGTCAACTCAGCCACAATTACGTCATCCCCGAAGGGGTGCAAATTTCGTTCGAAAAAGAACAATCAGCCCTTCAAAGCGTTTTGGGAACCGATGGAGCACCGGTAGTCATTGAAATCAAAGGGGAAGAACTGGAACTTATCGAAGAACTGAGCAATGAGGTGAAAGCAAACATAGCTTCCATTCCAGGCCTTTACGACCTGCGTACTTCCATGGAACAGGGAGCCCCTGAAGTAAACGTCTCCATCGACCGACTGAAAAGCGGTATTTATGGAGTGGACATCGCCTCTGTAGCTTCCCAGGTACAGGAAAAACTGAACGGGAAAACCGCCGGCAGCTTCGAATCCGAAGGAGAACCCATAGACATTGAAATCAGGGTGCCGGAAATTTCCCTGACGGAATTGCAAAATGTCGAAATCATCCAAAGTGACAAAAAATACCGGTTGGGAGAAATTGCAGACATTTCCGTTACGACAGCTCCAAAAGAAATCAACCGGAACAATCAAAACAGAGTCGGCAAAGTCACGGCGATGCTTGAAAAAGGATATACCTTAGGAGGAGTGACTCCGGCCATCAAAGCCCGGCTCCGGGACATCCAATTCCCGGCAAAGTATTCCGCCAGGATCACCGGCGAAGAAGAAAAACGGGCTGAATCGTTCAACGGTCTCTCCTTCGCCCTGCTGCTGTCCATTATTCTGGTGTATATGGTGATGGCTTCCCAGTTCGAATCTCTACGCCATCCCTTTACGATTCTGCTGACCATTCCTCTGGCAGGAGTAGGCTGCATTTATGCCTTTCTGCTGACAGGGGCCTCCCTGAACATGATGGCTTTCATCGGAATAATCATGCTGGCGGGCATAGCCGTCAACAACTCCATATTGCTTGTGGATGCGGCCAACAAACTCAAAGCTTCGGGTCTTTGTCTGCAGGAAGCCGTCAAAGCAGCTGCCCAGCAACGAATCCGTCCTATCCTGATGACCAGCCTGACCACGATACTGGCCTTGCTGCCCATGTGTTTCGGTTTCGGCGAAGGGGCATCCCTCCGTTCTCCCATGGCCCTTGCGGTAATCGGAGGCCTCTTCACCTCCACCCTCATGACCTTGGTCGTAATACCGTGCGTGTATTATATTTTTGATAAAAAAATGAAATAATGTACTAATTATCCACGTACCGTCTTTCCCTTCCCGGATACATTGGTACATCAACATAGAACCATGAACACTTTGATAAACCGTAAAGTTCTGATTTCAATGCTCTTCATTGGCCTGACAATGATGGGGATATTTTCGTACAGATACTTGAAAACAGAGCTGTATCCGGATGCAGAATTTCCCTCACTCTATGTGAATATTTCTGCCAGGACCGAACTCGACCCTAAATATATCCAAAACCAGGCGGCTATCCCGGTTGAAGGAGTGATCAGCGGCATGGAGGGCGTAGAGGATATCACTACCCGCATTTCCACCCGGAATGCCCGCATCACGGTTTCATTTACCAAGAATACCCGCATCAAATATGCCTACCTGAAACTGGAGGAAAAAATCAAGACACTGGCCAAAACCTTGCCCGAAGAATTTACGGTTCAAGTCAGCAAGGCGGGAAGCGGAAGAGCCAGCGACCAATTCATGACACTACAGGTTCTAGGAGATGAAGATATCGATTACGTACGCAACATTACCGATGCAGACATTGCACCGATACTCGAAAACACCGATGGCATCGCTTCCGTTACTGCACTGGGAGGACGTCAAAAGAGCATAGAAATCCTGCTGGATCAAGAAAAATGTAAGGCACTGAATATCACACCATCCCAAATCAG
This sequence comes from uncultured Odoribacter sp., assembly GCA_964564205.1. Classification (GTDB taxonomy): domain Bacteria; phylum Bacteroidota; class Bacteroidia; order Bacteroidales; family Marinifilaceae; genus Odoribacter. The sequence goes on from CAZMAE010000137.1 coordinate 21,402, forward strand.
CTCGCTCATCAGCAAAAATATGTCCGAAAAAAGTTTTGCCGGATCGGTTTATCAAAACGTCAAACGCTATTTTGTCAATGTAACCGCCGAATACCTGCAAACGGAAGACCTGGGCAATATTGTGGTGACCGAGGGACCCGTTTTGCTGAAAGACATTGCCGACATCAACTTCGGGATCAAAGACGAAGAATCTTATTCCCGCGTAAACGGAAAAGAAGTGATCACCTGCATCATTTCCAAATCCCCTCTGGTCAACATCATCGATTTATCCGAAAAGGTAAGACAAGAAATCGCACAATTAAACGCCGAACTGGCTCCCAAGGGAGTCTTTATCCAGGTCGATACGGATGCAGCGGAGATCATGAGCAAAAACATCGACACCATCATCAATCTGGGCATTACGGGCGCCATTCTGGCCATATTCATCCTTTATTTATTCCTGCGCAACTTTAAAGTCGTCACTTTCATCGCTTTTGCCATACCGATTTCCGTCTGTTCGGCTTTTTATTTTTTCTACCTTTCCGACATCAGTATCAATACGCTGACCCTAACGGGAATTGCCCTGGCTGTAGGCATGTTGCTGGACAATTCGATTGTCGTCATGGAGAATATTTTCCGCCTGCGGGCCCTCGGCACATCCGCTCAGGAAGCCGCTGTGCGCGGAACCGCCGAAGTCGCCAAAGCAGTGATTGCCGCTACCCTGACCACGATCACGGTATTCCTTCCTTTTTTGTTTTCAGACGATTTTCTGCTCAAACTCATCGGGGAACACATCGGTGTATCCATTATTACCACCTTGCTTCTTTCTCTGGTGGTGGCTCTGCTCCTCATCCCGATGGCCGTCAACCAATTTATGAAAAAACAGGGGGAGAAAGTAAATTTCAGCACCCTTTCCATACATAGCCGGCCTGTACAAATCTATATCGCCCTGCTCAAAATGTGCCTGCGCAAACCGGCAGCCGTCATCTTTACAGCGATATTGCTTCTCGTCATCTCCATCGCCTTATCACTGACACTAACCCTGAATACCCTGAAAGAGATCGAAGCGGATACCTTCAATGTGTTTATGACCTTCCCGAACGGCAACACGTTGAATCGCACCGACGAAACGGTAAGAGTCTATGAACAACGCCTCGGCGAAATTCCCGAAATAGAGCAATATAGTTCAAAAGTGTATTCCACGGACGCCAATTTCACGATCAAGTTAAAAGACAACTTTGAAAAAATCAACAACAGATCGCTGAATGAGCTGAAAAGCATTGTCATCTCGCAAGCAAACGGCTTACGGACCAGCGACATCAGTCTGGAAGCCATCGAAAGCAGCGAAAACTTCCAAGGGGGAAGCGGAAGCTCTATGCTGGGCGGAGGCGAGGAACTGCTGAAAAAAATGGGCATGGGCACTCAAAGCGAAAAGATCGTCATCAAGGGGCAGGACTTCGAGAAAATGGTCAACCTGGCCGAACTGCTGAAATATCAGCTCGGAGAACTGGACAACGTCAGCTACTCCTCCATAAGCTCTTCCCGCGGCAAACCGGAAGCCCGGATCATCTTCGACCAATATCTGATGGGCACCTACGAGGTCACTCCCGACAATGTGGTGAACGAACTGAACAATTTCGCACCTCAAAATACAACCTCCATCAAATACAAGGCCGGCGATCAGGAATACGACATTATCATCAAAGACAAAGAGCTGGCGGTCAAACAAAAAGAAGAACAGGAAACTCCCGTCCGTACGCTGGAAGACCTCCGGAATCTGAATGTCACCAATCAGAACAACTCCGTTCTCGACCTGAGAAGTTTCAGCCAAATCAACCTGGGACGCGGACAGGGAAACATCAACCGTGTCAACCAAGACAAAGAAGTCACCGTGAACTACCGTTTCAATTCAGACGTCAATGAATCCAAGGACATCCTGAACGCCGCCCGCACGGAGGTCGATGATTTGGTACAAAACACCGATATCCCTACAGGACTGGCTGTGGAAGTCATTCACGAAGAAAACGAAACCAGTGAATTCACTTTCCTGATTCTGGCCACTTTCATTCTGATCTATATGATTCTGGCTTCCGTATTCGAATCGCTGACCGCACCGGTCGTACTGATGTTCGCCATTCCCCTGGCAGCCATCGGATCGCTGCTGGCCTTACTCTTTACAAGCAATTCATTCCTGAATGCGAATGTTCTGGTCGGCGTCATCATCCTGATCGGTATTGTGGTAAACAACAGCATCATCCTGATCGATTACACCTCGCAACTCCGGCGGCAAGGCAACCGCAAACCCCGGGCCTTGATCATTGCCGGCATTTCGAGGGTAAGACCTATCCTCATCACAGCCATTACGACAATCATAGCCATGTTCCCGCTGGCCATGGGACAGGGAGAATTTGTCTCCGGCCTTGGCGCTCCTTTTGCCATCACCGTGATCGGAGGATTGACCATGAGCACGCTGCTCACCTTAGTCATTATTCCAACCTTGTATTCCGGACTGGAAGAAGCGCTCACCCGCCTGCGCACTCAGAGCCTAACGATGAAAATCCTGCAAACGGTTCTCCTGACGGCAAGCATTTTTGCCATCTACACGCTGTGTGATTCTCTGGCATGGCAAATTGCCTGGCTGGCAGGTGCCATCCTTCTGATACCCGCTGCCACCTGGTTTTTAGAAACCAGCCTCCGGCAAGCCAACAGCAACATCATACCTGCCGATGAAGAGATCCACATCTCTATCCGGAATCTGGTGAAAATATACGGACGGCCCAACGAATTCCAACGGGAGTGGTTTTCGGGACAAAAAACCCGCGAACGGCTGGGGCTAAAAGTGGAATATAAAACCCTCAAAGATTTGCAACCCCTGGTGTGGCTGCTTCCTGCCGGCCTGTTTATGTTCTACTTCACCTATTTCTACCAAACGCTTATTTTTTGGGCCATTGTCTTCAGTATATGCACCTGGCTTCTCTTTACCTACTTGGTCCATATCGGACTGGCTTATTTCCGGCACCGCAATAAGCGGTTGCTCACACTGAGTTTCCGGGGAACCGGCTTACTCCTTTATTATATATCTCCCTTATTCACCCTGATATGGGCATCCGTGAAATTTTCCGATTCAGGCATTGCCATCCTGATGGGACTCTTCTGGTATGCAGCCATCGCGGCCCGCTATCTTTCCGAACGCCTGCACAAATACAACATCAACATAGACCTGGTGGAAGGGCGTTTCCGGAACCTGAAGAAAAACATTTACCGGATAACCACACAAATACCGGTTATCGGTTATAAGAAAAAACCGTTCAAGGCTTTAAATGCCGTATCGATGGAGATCCACACCGGCATGTTCGGTCTGCTGGGTCCCAACGGAGCAGGAAAAACCACGCTGATGCGCATCATTTGCGGCATTTTCGAACAGAGTTACGGGAAAATATTCATAAACGGCATCGACACCCAGAAAAAAAGGGAGGAGCTGCAAGGGCTCATCGGTTATTTGCCGCAGGAATTCGGCACTTATGAGAACCTCACCTCCTGGGAATTTCTGGAATACCAGGCGTTGTTAAAAGGGATCTACCATCCCGCAACCCGGAAACAACGGATCACCGAGGTGCTCGAGGCAGTGCACATGTACGAGAACAAAGACAAGAAAATCGGAGGATTCTCCGGAGGAATGAAGCAGCGCATCGGAATTGCACAGACCTTGTTGAATTTACCACGCATATTGGTAGTGGACGAACCGACGGCAGGACTGGATCCCCGTGAACGCATCCGCTTCCGGAACTTGCTGGTGGAATTATCCCGCAACCGGATTGTCATTTTTTCCACCCACATTATCGAGGACATCGCCAGCTCCTGCAATCAGGTGGGAGTGATCAACAAAGGCTCCCTGAAATACCACGGCACACCGGCCGAAATGGCAGAAATAGCCAAAGACGTCACCTGGACATTCGAGATTCCGGCAAAAGAATTTGCGAAATTGCCGTCCGATTTACTATTGGTACACCATATCCGGAACGGAGAAAACATCAAAGTGAGGTGCCTGTCCGAAACGCAGCCGGTCCCCGGCGCCGTCAGAACGACTCCCCTGCTGGAAGATTCGTACCTGTGGTTACTGAGAAATGTAAAACTGGCCAACAACGAACAAATCATTACCTAATTCCCTGAACCTCTATGCGGTATAACACTAAAATCATCATCCTATGAAATCATATATCATCGCCCCGCTAGTAAAACTAAGCCGGTACAATATAAAAATTATCTTCGGGAATAAATTCCTGTACTTTGTTTTGAGCGCCATCGGATTCTACATGCTGACGGTCCTGCTGAGCCTGCTGTCCGATCAGGAAATCACCGTCGCCAGTGGCTACAACATGCTTCTGGTTCCCTCCATTCTCCTGATTTTCTACCCCACATGCTTCGGCATTCAAAACGATCAGGACGCTAAAATCATCGAAATTATTTTCGGCATACCGAACTATCGGTATAAAATCTGGTTATTCCGGTTGTCGATCGCTTATGTCATCTGCTTTGTGCTGACTCTCCTGCTGGCTTTTGTAACCAACTGGGTGGTCGTGGAAGTTCCGCCGCTGGATCTGACGATACAAACGATGGTGCCTTCCCTGTTCATCGGTCTGTTGTGTTTTATGCTCAGCACCATCGTCAGAAACGGAAACGGAACAGCAGTTCTGATTATCGTCATCGGGTTGATCCTGTTTATTCTTAACAATATCCTTGAAGACAGCAAATGGAATGTATTTCTGAATCCCTTCGATGTGCCTCTGGACAAAAATCCTGAAATATTCTATAACACAGTATCTAACAATCGTTTCATCGTTCTTATGGCGGCAGCGGTCTTTTTACTTACCGGACTTTATAAAACGCAAAACAGAGAAAAGTTCATCTGAGGCAGTTATCGGCCACAATAATTAATTCAAATTTCTGTTTCTTTTCATTATTTGCTACATTTGTCCAGGAAGAATAAAAATAGATGGTATTGTCCAAGCATAAAAAGGAGATTGCGTTTAAACAAATCTTTGAAGATCTGTACCAGACTCTTTGTGTATTTGCCTCCGGTTTTCTCAAGGACGATGCACAGGCAGCCGACGTAGTTCAGGAAATATTTATCAAATTATGGGAGCGCATCCCTTTCTCGGACGACGATTTTAACGTAAAAAGCTATCTCTACACGACCGTCAGGCACCAATGTATCAATATATTGAGAGACCGGAAAGAATTCACCAGCGATCTTCAGCTGCTCGAAAACAAAGAATATTTTCAGGATATATTGATAGAAATGGAAAGCTACCGGATATTCTACAATGCCGTCGATTCTCTTCCTCCGCAAACCCGAAAAATCATTTACTTGTCCATCGACGGTCTGAAAAATGCCGAAATAGCCGAACAATTGCAAGTGACAGAAGCCAATGTACATCGTCTCAAAAAATCAGCCTACAAAAAATTAAAAAATATACTCAAAGACTACTATTACCTCATTTTCACATTTTTTATTCCCGAATAAAAAATTTAACTTTTCATGTACCATAAAACTACCTTTTTGTGTTATATGTATGCGAAAGGGTAAAATATGAAAAAAGAATTCGAAATCGCTAAATGGATTGCATCAGCGATCAGCGGGAAAATCAATGAAAAGACATCATTGCAATTGGAGGAATGGCTGCAACAATCTTCCCGCAATTTTTCATTATTCCATAAAATTGTCAAAAAAGAGAACATCCGCCGGGCTGGCCGGCAATTGCACAAATACGACAAAGCAACAGCATGGGACAATATCAGCTCCCGGATGCTGCACTCCTCCAAACGCTCCCCCTTCCTGCAATTTAAAGGAATCAAATATGCCGCCTTGTTTCTTATCGGTGCGGGATGCTGGATGTTATACCACACCGGAAAAACCACCGTCCAGCCGGAAATCGCCGTATCCACCCAACCCCATGACACAATGACGACCCAAGGCATTGTGCTGAAACTGGCAAACGGTTCTCTGATTGACTTAAAGAACAATGAGGGAAAAATCAAAAGCAAAGACGATGAAATCATTGCCACAAATGCCAATGGCATGCTTTCCTACCATAACCTTCCAGGCTCCGGACATCCCGGACCTTCTTTCAATGAGATCTATGTCAACCGGGGAGAAACCTATCGGCTGGAACTAAATGACGGGACACACGTTTTCTTAAACGCCATGTCCAAATTAAAGTATCCTCCTCATTTCGAAGGACATGAACGCATTGTCGAATTGGAAGGAGAAGCTTATTTTCAGGTAAGCCACGATACGGCAAAACCTTTTATCATTAAGGTCAAAGATTTTGACATAGAAGTGACAGGCACCCAATTCAATGTAAATGCCTACCCCGAAGATTACCGGATTACGACAACTTTAGTCGAAGGAAGCGTCCGGATGGAAAGTTCCAAATATCAGGTCTCCTCCACACTAAAAGCAAACGAACAGCTGAGATACGACAAACTCAACCGGCACCAGGACCTCAAAAAAGTGGACGTCAGTTATGCAACGGCCTGGCTGGAAAATAAAATCCGCTTCAAAGACATTCCCCTGGCAGAACTCATGACTGTCCTGCAACATTGGTACGACATTGAAGTTATTTATGAAAGCCCGGAAATAAAAAACCTGGTATTCGGCTGTAACATCAACCGACAAGAATCCATCGTTCAAATTATAGAAGTGCTCGAACAAACAGGGAAATTAAACATTCACCGCTCAGAGAAAACACTGATCATCGGCCCGCCCCATCAAAGGGGGGCATGACGGGCCGATGAGATCATCCCTGGCCTGCCAGCCTCCCGGACATTTTTAACCGTTTTTCATTTTCAGGATGATATATTACAAATACAAATACAAACGTTTTAATCATGAATTATATGTAAAACCTACATCTAAAAAAATCAAAAAAACAGGAAATACCGGATACATTTCCTGTCACCTATTCTTTCGTGGGGAAAGAATAAAAACTGAATAATTTAAAGACAAATTTATGGAAAAATTCTGGAATTTACTGATCCCGAAAGATTCGGGAAGGTTAGGGAAATGGTGGTTTATATCAAAACTCACCCTATTATTTTGTTTTATCAGTATTTTGAATGTCAATGCTTCCCTGTTTTCTCAAAGTAAAGTCAACCTTTCCCTGAAAGGAGCGACACTCAAGGATATCCTTTGGGAAATCGAACAGCAAACCGGATTTGTATTCATGTACAGCTCCGACGACCTGGAAAAAACTGGGAAAATGGACATTGATTTAAAATCTCAAAAACTGGAAACAGCATTAAATGCCTGTTTAAAAGGAACAGGCCTGACTTACAGTGTCAAAAATGACATCATCGTACTGAAAGCAGTCGCCCAGCAAGAGGCTCGTAAAATATCCGGGACGGTCAAAGACACCAAAGGCCAGGCAATTCCCGGTGTCAGCGTCCTGATCAAAGGCACATCCGTCGGCGTAGCGACAGATATCGACGGGAACTACACCATCATCCTGAGTGATATTGCCAATCCGGTCTTGGTGTTTTCATCAGTCGGGATGAAAACCAAAGAGATCAAAGTGGGATCTTCTGCCAACATTGATGTGATCCTGGAAGAAGACATCAAAGAAATGGGCGAAGTGGTTGTGGTAGGATACCAGACCGTTCACAAAAGAAATGTAACCGGTTCTGTCAGCAGTGTACGTGGTGAAGCGCTGGCCGACATTCCGGCCGCCAGCATTACGGAATTGCTTTCAGGAAAAGTGGCCGGTCTGCAATCCCTTTCAACCGGCGGAGGCCCGGGTTCTAAAAATGCGCTGGTGATCCGGGGAAACACTGTGATGTCCGGCAATCTGGGTGAAGCCAACGAATTCAGCGATCCCTTGTATGTCATCGACGGTGTCCCGACAGATTTGCAAAGCCTCGCAGGCTATGACGTGACCAACAGCGATTTTCTCGCCTCCCTGAACCCGGACGATGTCGAGTCCATCGACATTTTGAAAGACGCATCAGCCGCAGCCATTTACGGATCACGCGGAGCAAACGGGGTCATTATCATCAAAACGAAAGCAGGCCGGGCCGGCAAACTGAAAGTTACCGCCAAAGCCACGATGGGTGTCAATCTGCGTCCGCAATTAAAGGGTATCCTGGTCGGATCGGCAGAACGGGCCGAAAAATTGAGACTGATGAAAGAATCCTGGAGCTACGATGCCTGGAAAAACAATCTGCCCATGCTGTTATCGGATAGTCTGAATCCGGCATTCAACAACAACATCGATTATCAGGGCATGTTCTACCAAACCGGCATCACTCAGGATTATTCCCTTGCCCTCGACGGAGGAACGGAGGAACTGAATTATCGCTTGTCCATGGGTTATTACAACGAAAAAGGTATCGTCAAAGCCAACGGAATGGATCGGTTCAGCATGACGCTGAATCTATCCCAGCGCCCCTTTAAGAGCCTGCGCAATCAAACCGTCATCCGCTTATCCTACACCGACCGGCAAACCGGTACAGGCAGTCTGGACGGTTATGGCAATGCAAACGGACACAATACCTTCCCTATGGATTTGACCAATATGCGGTCGTCCCTGTTTTATATGACCGATGATCAGTTGCACTATCTGCAAGGACAATTGGAAGACCTGTATAACAAAAACCGCATCCTTGACGTGTCGCTTTCCAATTATGCCAACCTCGAAATATGGAAAGGCATCACCCTGAACTCTCAGATTGGTCTGACCTATAACCACACCAAGACCAATTTCCATCAACCCTCAACAGTACGTGCGGAAGGAAACAACTATGCCCGCTATTATTGGGGACAAACCAAAACGGCCTCCATCGAAACTTATCTGAGTTATACAAAAGATGTCGCCAAAAATCACAATGTCAACATATTGGCCGGAACTTCTTTTGACTATACCCAGAATGAGACCTCCGACTTCAATGCCACCGGAGGATCCGGAGATATCATACATACCATCAGCGGTTACAACAAAACTGATATCGACGGTTATACCAATATCTCCCAAAACGCCATGCTTTCCTATTGGGCACGTTTGGGCTACCGTTTCATGAACCGCTATATGGTTGATTTCAACTTCCGCCGGGATGCTTCCTCACGCTTCGGTAAAAACAACCGGTGGGCGAACTTTCCCGCCATTTCTTTCGGTTGGATTTTCACAGACGAACCTTTCATGGCCGGAATAAGCAAGTGGTTTAATTACGGAAAACTAAAATTCAGCTATGGAAAGAACGGAAAACAATTCAGCGACAATTACCTGCGCTATAATATGTATTCCCTCGGCTACAATGGCATGGGCGGATATGCCGGACAGATAGCCAATAGCACCTATAACGGCATTACAGCCGTCGTACCGGATTTCAGCCAGTTGGCCGACAACAATCTGTCCTGGGAAGAAAGCAAGCAATGGAATTTAGGCGCCGAACTGGAATTCTTCAACCGCCGTCTGTTTGTCAATCTGGACGTTTACAACCGGAAAACAGATGCCCTGTTGTTCGGCGTGGCTTTCCCGGATTACACCGGTTTCAGCCAGGTACAATCCAATGTGGCAGGAATTATGAATTACGGTTTCGAACTTTCCTTCGATGCCTACCTTTTCCCCAGAGACAATGATTTCCAGATCCAGTTGCAGCCATCCATCACCCACAACAACAATATGGTGACCAAACTGCCGAACGACGACCGGGATTACATCAACAGCGACTATGCCTATGGCTACACCGTCGGCAAACCCGGACCCGTTTATTACGGTCTGAACTATATCGGTCCGATCGACAAATTATCCGACCTGCCCGTCAATCCGTTTACCGGCCTGCCCCTGGACCCGACCAAACAAGGCATCTGGGGAACTGCAAAACCCGGCTATCCCTTATGGGAAGACATCAACGGAAACTACCTGGTATCCGATAATGCCGACGAGGACACCCAACTCATAGACAAGAATTCCAATCCGAAGATGCAGGGTTACCTCAACTTGCAAGTTTCCTATAAACAATGGAGACTCCGGGTAAACAGCGAATTCGTTTTCGGCCGGGATATTTACGACCATGTTTCTGAAAACATACTGAACCGTTACGATTGGGGAACATGGGACACCAAAGCCTCTCTTAATCTTTCAGATTATTCCATTTGGACAGGTGAAGGCAGCGGCGGTTATTATCCTTCCCTACTGGTCAACGTCCCGGGATCAGCAAGCCGTTATGGCTACCGGGGATCATCCATGTATTGGGAAAACGGAAACTATTGGAAAGTCCGGGACATCACTCTATCTTACAATTTCAATCAGGAATGGATGAAGAAAATCGGTTTCGACCGGATCTATGTCTACGGAACAGTTTACAACGTATGGCAATGGCAAAAATCCAAAACGGTTGTTGATGCCACAGCAGTAGATTCCCGGGGTTATACTTACGGGGATGGCTACCCGCAGGCACGCAAATTTGTATTTGGTCTGAATGTTCAATTCTAACAGTAAGAATATGGAAATGAAAAAATTAATAATAACTCTTGTTATACTGGGAACCCTGGCAGTTGCCGGTTGTCAGAAATACCTGGATCTGGATCCGCTCAGTAAAGCAAACGGCGAACAGATCTGGGGTAACGCAAACGGAACCCGTCAGTTATTAGCCGGAACGTACAGTCTATTCCGTAGAACCCTCTTAACGGAACGACCTTTTTATCTCTACGGCGACCTGCCGTCACAAACGGTTTTAACCCACAACCACTGGATTCCCAATTATGCCTATTCAGGAAATTATGTCGGTCCTTACCTGTATGACTGGTGGGTAGACTGGAGTCCTTTTTATAAAGTGATTACAACGGCCAACACCCTGCTGAACCATATCGATGACGTGGCTGACAGCGATTTCAACAAAGATGAGGCTGCCGGTCACAAAGAAAAAATGCAAATTAAGGCAGAAGCCCATTTCCTCTATGCCTATACCTACTTTTGGCTGACCCGGATCTACGGAGACGTGCCTTTGATAAAAGAATCGATTGAAAGTGTAGACCAGGCTTTAAGCGGCGGCTCAACCATCGGCAAAGCCCAGAACTCCCAAAAAGACATCCTGGAATATTGCCTTAAGCACCTGGATGCCGCCATCGTCAACCTGGATTACGCGAGCAACACCTCCGAAGGATATGCCGTCCGGGCAGACAAGGCCGCAGCCTTAGCACTGAAAGCCGATGTATGCCTGTGGCTGGCCAACTGCTACAAAAGCGATCCGGCACAATACACCGCCCTCGTACAAACGGCAGACGACTGTCTGGCTACGGTGATTGCTGAAAGCGGACGTTCGTTGATCGACTATTCCGATGCGAATGCCGTCACACAAATGTTCGAAGGCCAAAGTCCTGAAGGCCTCTTCGAACTGAACGTATCCATCGATGATGAGGAAACCTACTGGATGAACTACAGCTGGAGCATCCACGCCCGCACCTGGTGGTCTGAAAACTATACCAACACCTCATTGAACGGTAGTCCGCAAAGCAACCTGATGGTAGCCGACGCAGGCTTGTCGCAAGCCTTGTATCCCGAAAGAGACATCCGGCGGGAACTGTTCTTTGAAAATTTCGGCAACAGCAATACACACACCACTTTGCCTCCCATGCTGAAAAAATACGCCACAGGACAACAGGAAGATCCCAACAACAAAGGAGCCTATTTTGCAAACTCCAACGTATTGTTAATGCGGCTGAGCGGCGTCTACCTGCTGCGCGCCGAAGCGCTCTGCAAATTAGGGCGCACGGGAAATGCCCGCACTCTGCTGAATGAAATCAGACAACGCGCCGGAATCGGCAATTTTAGCGGAAATGACAGCGAACTACCGGGAGCCATATTCGACGAAAGAGCACGCGAACTGGTCGGCGAAGGACACAGCGCTTTCGACCGGATCCGGAATGATTACTGGAAAGGATGTTCCTGGTACTCTGCTGAACGGATTCAGAAAAAAGGACAATACTGGCCCGTACATACCGGTTTATTCTCAGCGAACCGTTCACTGGTACAAGTGCCCTGGTGGCAAGGAAAAATTTAATACATAAAAATATGTTGCTATGAAATATATCATTTTACTCTTATTGACAGGTATGTTCATTTCCTGTACCAACGACGATTACCTTACAGACGGAGGCAAAGCGAATCCGTATGTAAATATGACCACCTATGACTACCTGAAATCCAACCCATTGTTCGACACCCTGGTCATGGCCATCGATATTGCCGGACTCCGGGAAGAGGTCAACGCAGCAGGTACTTTCTATGCCCCTACCAACTTCTCCCTGAACGAATACATCCGGGACGAACTGGCACTCAGGAAAAAACTGGACGCCGATGCCGTGTATACTTTTGACAGTATTCCCGTTACGGAATTCGATTCCATACGGATGTACCTTTTTGCGGAAACCATTACCCGCGACAGCCTCACTCAAGAAGGCCGGATTTATACCTCCCTGGCGGGCACCGATTTCAAACTGTCCAAAGAACCCCAGGATGCCTACCAGAACGACTTGGTCATCAAACCGGAATACCTGTTTTTCATAAAAAAAATCGGCAGCCATTTCGATTCTTACGAGGATACCGTCAATGATCAGGTCGCATCCAAAGAAAGAGATGAAAGAATACGGGTACAAACTTCCGGCATCATGACAACGACGGGAGTTATCCACGTGCTTCAAAACAATCACAAATTCATTTTCCACAAAGCGGTTTTAAATTAAGCAATCATGAACATAAAAACGATATTCAGACTCATTATAGCCTTTGTATTCACCATTTCGCTGTTCCGCTGCCAGAAACCGGATGTCGGCTTCTTCAGTCATGAGGGAATCGAGATGAGAGAAGATACATTGGACGTGGTAAGGGGAATTTACCAGATTTCAGGAATTCCTTACGTCGACGGTTCCACCCGTCCCATCACTTTTGAATTGGTCAGGGTCAGGGATCTTACCACCGGAATGGAGGTTCCGGAATTTCTGAACCGGAAATTCGAAATCTCCCTGTGGAGTTCTGCCTACGATGCCACTATCGACACAACGATGGAACTGGTCAATCAGAAACTTTATACTTCTTCGGAGAATCCGCTACAGATCAATCCACGAAGCGGCCAGTTGGTATTCAACAGCGCCACCGTTAACGTGAACGAAGGCCTGTACGGAGTGGATGTCCGGGCAACCAACAGCAAATCCTCCAAAGTATTCGAAAATTTCGGCATCGTCAAATTAATGGCCAAACCTTTCCAGCGTCCGGGAAATTTCGGGGATTATTTCTACGGCGTATCCCCGGATGGGAACGAAAACGGGATTGCCAACCGCAATCCGTATACTGCGGAAGAACACGAACAAATCGATCGGAATATCCATCCCTACCGGAAAATTTACAAAGTCGGCGAATCGGATATTGTAGAACTCGAAATGGTTGTAAAAGACTCCGAAGGCACTCCTTTCCCCCCGCAAGCTATAAAACAGTGGTATGATGCCAGTGCAGGAAAAAATTACAACAGCTACCACGACAACTCCCTGCCCATCCACGGAAGTTCCGAAAAAGTAAGCTATACCGACACCTCTTGCATTTTCCGTTTCCCCACCGTTCCTTATCCGGCTTTCGGAAGCATGTACAATACCGGAGACAACATATATCTGGTATATTACAGCATCGACAATACGTATTGGACCCTGACGGACCATTATAAGGAAATTGTCAATACCCAAGGTGTAACCTATCCTTCTTATCAGGTGCGTTTCAAAAACAGCTATAAAATCAACGAACCTGGCAAATGGCTGATAGAAGTGATCAGTCCCTACGTGATCTATAATGGAAAAAAATAAACACTTAACAAACACATTATGTATAGAACGAGTATTTCAATCGGAAAAATATTTCTTCTTTTGATGGTTTCCCTTTGCTTCATTCAGTGCAACGAAGGCGAAGGAGCTGCCGGATCAGGGGGAGAAATTGTCATCAACGACTCTCTGCCCGGAGGCAGTTATGATTTTACCGTTTCCAACATATCCGTCAACGCGGGAGAACGTAGTCTGACCGTTTCCTGGGAAGCGCCTTCAGACGTTTCAGAGCTGGCCTACTACCTGGTGGAATGGCAGGGGAACAACGCCGACCCCACGTTGTATTCGGCTTCTTGTCATTCAACGACTTTTACCATCACCCATCTCTACAACGACGCCTATACCATCGGCATCCGGGGAGTATCGAAAAATATGCAAAAATCAGCGGTCGCCTATGCGGCCAGTACCTACCGGCCTGTTGAAGACCACGAAGGACCTGCGCAAGCCGGCGGACTGGTGATCTCTTCGGCAGCCGTCAGCACTCTCCTGACCTGGATGAATCCGGAAGATGAGGACTTTGAATACACCATTATCCGGTTGAAAGCAGAAGGAGATTCCGATTGGTTCCTCACCGATACTTTATCAGCCCTCGAAACCGAGTGGAATGTTGCCGGATTATCCGAAAAAACCTCATATAATTATATGCTGCAAAGCTTCGATTATGTAGGAAACGGCTCGGAACCAGTGACCGGCAGCTTTAAAACCAAAACGGAAGTCCAACTCCCCAAAGTAGACGAAGCAGGCGAGCGGCTATGGGATATCGCAGATTTCTCGTCTGAAGAAACAGCCGGAGATGCCGGTGCGGCAGTCAATGCCATCGACAACAATGACAGGACGTTCTGGCATTCCGTCTGGTATAGCGGGAATTTCGGTCCCGGAACCTCTACGGGTACTCTTCCGCAATATATTGTGCTGGATCTCCGTCAAATTGTCATCCCTTCTGTGGTCTCCCTTTACCGCAGAGACGGCAGAAACAACGGTCCGACCTCTGTCCGCATAGAATCGACCCTGGATGATCCCACTTCTCCCAATGCAACCTGGAACAACCTGGGAACTTATGCCCTCGACGGAGGCAACAACAACGGAGCCCTTTCTTGCAATATCAGCATATTGAAGGATGCACGCTATATCAAAATCACCATCCTGTCTGCCAATAATACTACCTACGCGATGATACGCGAAATTGACGTCAAAGCCTTGGTAGACGAGGAATAAACAAATTCCGTCACAGTTGATCCGCCTGTCCGTAGCACTACGGACAGGCTTTTTACTGACTTCGTCAACGTGCCCCCCAATTTCGTCTCATTCGGAGACAATGCTGTCGACACTCCTGCAACAACGTTATCGACACTCCTGCAAGAGTACGGTCTACACACCTGCAACAACACTGAATACAGACAACATTCATACCTGCCCGGGGAATTGCCGCTATAAACCTGATGTTGAATGCGATCAATTTATCGGAAGGAATTTCAAGGAAACGTTAAGGAATTCATAAATTTATTTATACCTTCGAAAACGTTTCAAATACTGGTGATGTACTGTAGGTTCCGATGTTAGAAATTAATGTATGAATCATGGGATTGGATATATGTAAAAAACTGACTTACCGGCGATTGGATATATCGATTTCTCCGAAGGCAGCGGTAAAAGCAGAAGGATGGCTGGGAGGATTAATCCGGAATAATCTTTTATATGCAGCCGAACAGGTGAAGACCCCGGAGGGAGACAGTCTGCTGGCTGTTCTTGACCGCTTTCCTCTGCCCGACTCTCATCCTTTGACAGCGATTCTGAGAGGAGGTTTCCCGAAATCTTTTGCTATAGCTGTCCTTTCGCCGGCAGACATGCTTTCTTCTCCTTTAAGACTGCAGGAAGGTGAAACGATCGTCTTCTCTTTGGTGCTGATCGGACAAGCCGGCCGGTATTACAAAGAATTCATAGAAGCAGTGCGGCTAATGTGCAGCAGAGGGATCGGAACGCCCCAAACCCCTTTGGAACTGCATGACATTTGTGAAAGGGATGGCTGGGGGCGCAGCAACCGCATTGCTGTCGGACATCTGAATGAGATTGCCCCCTTGCGGTTCCCGGTTTGCTTGGAAGATTATCAGGAAGAAAAGTTCGGGCGGAAAGAAAAAGTAGTACGCTTGCGGTTCCGTTCGCCGATGTTATTAGCCGTTCCTTCGAAAAAGAAAGACAGAACATCGAGTTATCAGGACAAAATGAATGCTTTTCCGAGTTTTTATCAGTTTGTCCGTTCGGCAGTCTACCGATGCATTCGTTTGTCTGCCCTCTATGCCTGTCCCGGGGAAACCGGCTTATATGAAAAGGCGATGGAGGAAATGGACGCTTATCTCGAAGCGGCCGCTTCGGCCTTATTGATGAAAGCCAACATCCGTTGGGTGAGAATACCGGGTCCCCGACGGAACGATGGACGCCCTCCGATGTTGTTTTCCGGTTATGTCGGCGAACTGGTGTTTGTCGGCGATTTCAGCGTATATGTTCCTTTCCTCTCTTTCATGCAGGCTTTAGGCAACGGAAACGACACCGTTTACGGACTGGGACAGTTTCAGATCGAAGTTTTAGAGTATACAGAATAAAATTAAATTACAGGAATGATGACAACACCTTATCTCTCTTTAGGAATTTTCATAGACGGCGGTTATTTAGCCAAAGTCAACGAAGCTTTAGCCGGGCAATTGGGAATGCATATTCATATGGGCAGCCTGTTCCGCTATATCCGACGCAAACTGGCCTCCATTTACGACTTTGCGGAAACGGATTGTCAGATTGTGGAAAGTCATTATTTCCGCGGACGCTTCCGGGCGGAAACGGAAAACCGGATGCACTTGCTTTACAATGAGCGCAAATTCGAAGATACCCTGATTGAAAACGACGTCATCTTTCATTACAAGCATCTGCGTCAGGTGGAAAACAACGGGAAAAAAGTCATCATAGAGAAAGGAGTGGACGTGTGGTTTGCTTTGGAAGCTTACGAATTGGCCTTGTTACGAAAATTCGATTTCGTCGTCCTGATGACCGGTGATGCCGACCATGAGATGTTGGTGAAAAAGCTGAAGGCATTGAAAACAAGGGTCGTATTGCTGACCTGGAATCTGGGCGAACAATCTTCCACCTCCCGTTTCCTGACCGAAGAAGTGTGCCATCACATCGAACTCAGCGAAATGGTCCTGGCCGACCGGGCTTTGTTAAATGATATCTGTACGACAAATTATTGAAATGGTGAAATCCGCTGTTTTTTTATTAGGTGGTCATGATCTCGAAATGCAGGAGATCGCCTGTTTATTGGATAAGCAGGGTATTTTGTATTTCGACCGGAAACTGAGTTGGGAGAATGCCGATGTGGAGGCTTATCTGCCGGAACTCGAACAGTATGGAAATCTGGCGGATATTTGTCTGTATGGAATAGAATTATATGGAAAGACAGATACGAAGAAATATGCCAATTATGTCCTGATCGATCACCACAACGAAAATCAGGGACGGGCAGCCTCGATTCTGCAGGTAGCCGAGGTCTTGGGAGTAGCACCCAGCCGTGACCAACTTCTGGTTGCTGCGAACGATGCAGGTTACATTCCGGGCATGCAGGCCATAGGAGCTACTGCCGAAGAAATTGCGGATATCCGTCGCCGCGACCGGGCCGCCCAGGGGGTGACCGAAGCAGAAGAGCAAGCAGCCCGGAAAGCCATTGCCGGGAACAAGGAAAAACAGGGCGAACTGATAATCGTCCGGGCCTTGTCAACTCGTTTCTCTCCGATCTGCGACCGTCTGTGGCCTTACCGGAAATTACTGGTCTATACCGATGAAACCTTATGCTATTATGGAGAAGGGAAGGATAAATTGACAGCAGCCTTGACCTCCGTATATCCCCCGGCTTCATTCTATCACGGCGGAGGAAATAACGGTTTTTTAGGGACGGTCAAAGGGAAATGGGATCCAGAAGGAATCCGGAAACTGAAAGCTTATATACTGAGTATTACCTAAAAGTTATAGTTATGTATAGTTATCACATATTCTATTTCCCGTTTAAGTGGGACATATTATCCAAAAAGACATCATCTTCTTTTTCTGAACGCATCGATTTGGATCATATTCAGATCAATGAATATTCCCAGTGGGAACGTGTATATGATAATCAAAAAGAAACCGACTATCTTTTGTACAACGAAAAGAATTATTTCTACTCCTTTGTTCATCCCGTTTTATACGATACCGGAAAATCCGGTACTGTGATGCAGCATTTTGAAAGAAAAGAGATTAAAGAGGGAAATGTAAAATATTTGATAAAAGTGACTGCCGGGAAGAAAATAAATATTTATGAACTGAAAATAGAGGATTTGGTTATGAATCTCTATTCTACAGGTGTCGGAATATTGGTTTTCTATTTAATAAATGATAAATATACAGATCCTGAAGATGTCCTTCGTATTAATCAATATGGCCGACGGATTTTTCCGCCTTTTCTAGCTGTCAATAATGCACTGGATGGTCCTAAGAATGCAGAATTGGCTGATTATTTATCCATTGTTGGGTTGAAGGGAACTGCCAGTCGGTATTATGAAGATTTTTCCTGGTATGATTGTCCGGAAAAAGCCTGGGATCCGGCAAAATTTATTCAGTCGCTGGTGCTCGATCTTACAGAAGATTTTGTAATGATTCCCTATGAAAGGAAAAGAGATCCATCGGTTTTGCAATCTGAAAAGTTAAGGAAAGGTATCGTGCCGGCAGTAGATGACCGTATGTTTGTCGTTTCTTTGATTTTGGATGAGAAATTAACTCAGTGTTTTGCTTCCAATTCAGAGTGGTATTTGAATGAAAATAATTCATTTTGGAGTCGGTATGTATTTGTTGATGTAGCGGATTGCTGTATACAAAACAAAGAAATGCGCAACAGAGAAACAACCGAACGTACTTATCTCCGCTGGCAGGAACGGGGGACTCTCTACGGATATAGCCGATATTCACTGGTATGTATCAGTAGCGGCCCTTTCGGACAAAATATACTTCAGCCTCAACTAAAGACAATGTAT
Source organism: uncultured Odoribacter sp. (assembly GCA_964564205.1). Classification (GTDB taxonomy): domain Bacteria; phylum Bacteroidota; class Bacteroidia; order Bacteroidales; family Marinifilaceae; genus Odoribacter. The sequence goes on from CAZMAE010000137.1 coordinate 40,290, forward strand.
TCCAGGATGGTCGAATTGTCTTTGGTGCAACGGGCTTCCATCCTAAAATTTTCCGGTGAAGTAACCCGATTGAGTAATTTGCAGGAACAGGATCCGCATCTGGCGGATAAAATACGGGATTTATACCGGGAATATATCCGTTTTGTCAACCAGATCTATTTTCGGGAAGTAACGGCTCAGGAACAAGGAATCGATTTATATCAGGCTCTTCAAAAGCAAATTGGCATAAAAGATCAGGTTGCCAGTCTGGATAACGAAATAGAGGAATTACACCAATATGCAACACTGCTGGAAGAAAGAGAACAAAATCAGCAGTTAAATCTTGTAACGAAAGTGGGAGGAATGTTTTTAATTCCTTCTTTATTAGTGGGATATTTCGGAATGAACATTTTTAAGTTTGATATAGCCGGGTTTAGATGGAGATTCCCCGTTTATTTTCTAATTGGTATGTTTATCAGTTCTGCAATATTGTATTTCCTGCTTTTCTCGTGTAAGAAAAAAGTTTGGCGTATTTGGGGATGGTGTATGATTATCTTCATTGTGTTAGCTATACTATGTATGACAAAATATATCATTTTTGAAAATTAATCACTAATAATGAATTTATGGAACCGAAAGAATTAACAGAATTAATGGCTACTTTGACCAGGCAATTGGGAGAACATGAACGGAAGATGCGGAAACTATATCGTCGGTACATCGGGAACTTCATTGTTTTTACCGTTTTGGTCTTCATGCTTATCGTCTGTCTATATCTAAGACCTTTAGAAGCGTATACCTGCTTAAAATCTATGCAGGTGATTAGTCTTTACTTCGTAATTCCTTGTATAGTCGGAGGAATATTGGGGTTCATGATTTATTTATGCAAAATTAAATTATTAGGTGATCTGGAAGAAATCAAGGCGGACAATGTGTTAAAACGTAAAATTGAATGGGAGTATGAATTAAGCCGGCTGGATACAGCCAGGAAAGAACAGGACTATTCAATAGAACTACGCCGTAGAGTGGAAGGGTTACATAAAAAACTTGAGGAAGAATTGAAAAATTTATTAGAGGAAAATAAAAGCGAAAATAAAAGATTGAATAAACTATTGGATTTATACACTAATGATAAATGAGTATGAAATTAAACATAACGCTTAAACAACACACTCCTTTGATTCATTTTCAGTGGAATCAGGAAGGAGCTACGTTAAGAGCTTCCGAGTTGAAACCTAAATTGGATAAGTTTATAATACAACGGGGTTTTAAAAATAACTTTGAATCGTGTAAATGCTATTTAGTTGGATATGACCCGAAGTCTCAGGAAAAAATACGCAAAAAATTTGAAGAAGAAGGTTTTAGGGCTTTAAAGTATAAAGTTCGAATTGAGCCTCAGGGAGAAAAGCTGATT
>CAZMAE010000138.1:0-7938 GCA_964564205.1 uncultured Odoribacter sp.
TTGTCGGTGTGCGGCTTGTTCCCTTGCCCGTTTGGCCAGTAAGGCCGCCAGTGCTTTTTCTTTCCGTTTGCGGATGGAGGCTTTGATATAGTCCGCGCACCGGTAGAAAGTGCGCTCAAAGCCAAAGAATAAGATGATGACAAACGTCAGTATCAGAAACAGCAAGGTTCCGATGCGCCCGATCAGGGAATTCAGCCATCGGCAGACAAAATAGCCGTGTCCTCCTCCCGGGAACAGGTAACCTGTATTCATGTCGAACCAGTCAGAAATGGATGCTGTGATAAAGCCGAATAAAAGTGACACCCACAAAACGATGGTCATTCCGGTGAATAATTTCCGTTTGAAGTGCCGGATGCGCGCACCGGCTAGGCGCAGGCTGCATACCAGCAACAGGTAGCAGAGGATGAAAGAGGAAATGCCGAACCAATGGTTGATCAGTAAGTCCGAAATCCAGGCTCCCACTTTCCCTGCCGGGTTGGCAGCCGTGATTTGCGGATTGGCAACGATTTTTCCCGCTGCACTGTCGACCAGGCTCTGGTCGGTGCCTCCGGAGAAGAAAAAGCCGATCATCGCAAAGAGTATGTATAAGGAAATTAATCCCAGGGTTATTCCCAGGATGATACGGGTACGTTGCTCTTTCAAAAGCCCTTGAAAAAGGGAGACGCTTTTTTCTTTCTCTTTAGAGGGGGATGGCTTCCGCTTTGTATTTCTGTTCATTTTTTTCATTTTTTCAGCTTACGAAAGTATGAAAAAATAAAGAAAAATGAAATCTTTCCGCTCCTCCGCTTCAGATAACATTCATGTCATTGATACAAAAAGCGTTTTATACTCCGTTTCGGAGTTTTTTCGAATTCTTCGTTATAGAGTTTATATGTACTTACTTGACTGTAGGCGGGTAATTGTTGGTTTAGCGCTTGCAGGTTTTCAGTCATGAGTGCGTTTAATTTTTCGTCCGTGACCTGATCGTCGTTTACGGCGTCGAAGTCGGGGTAAACAAGGGCCACTAGTTTGCCTTCCTTTTCGATAACGATGGACTCGCTGACGTAGGGCATGTTGTTCAGCCGGTCTTCGATTTCTTCGGGATAGATATTTTGTCCGTTGGAACTGAGAATCATGTTTTTGCACCTTCCTTTGATAAACAGATAGCCGTCCGCGTCGATGATTCCCATGTCGCCGGTATGCAGCCAGCCTTCAGCGTCAAGGGCGGCCTCCGTGGCTTCGGGATTTTTAAAATATCCCGTCATGACGCAGTCGCCTTTGGCCAGAATCTCGCCCACGGTATTTTGCGGATCGGGAGAATCTATCCTTAATTGAACCCGGTGTACTGCTTTGCCGCAGGAACCCTGTTTGAACGTGCTCCAGGCGTCATAACTCAGCAGAGGGCCGCATTCGGTCATCCCGTAACCCACGGTGTAGGGAAAGCGGACAGAGCGGAGGAAGGTTTCCACTTCTTTGTTCAGTGCGGCACCTCCGATGATGAGTTCTTTGAATTTTCCGCCGAATGCATCGATGACCTTTTGCCTGATGGTGTCTCTGATCTTGTCGTTGATGATCGGAATGTTCATCAGGATTTTCATGTGAGGTTTCTCGATGGTGGGGAAGACCTTTTTCTTGATGATCTTTTCGATTACCAGGGGGACCGTGATGATGAGATTCGGTTTTACTTCGGCGAAGGCCTCGGCAATGATTTTGGGCGAAGGGGTGCGCGAGAGAAAATGGATGTGTATACCGCTGGCGAATTCGTATATGAATTCGAAAGCCAATCCGTACATGTGGGCCATCGGGAGCATGCTGACAATCTGTTCGCCGGGAGTCGGTCCGAACACATCCAGAGCGAATTTCATATTCGTCCACAGACTGCGGTAGGGGAGCATCACGCCCTTGGAGGAGCTGGTTGTTCCCGAGGTGTAGTTGATCAAAGCCAGGTCTTCCGGTTTGTCGTAGTCGTAATGCACGTCTTCGGGACGGAAACGTTCGGGGAATTTTTTCCCGAAGAGTTCGTTTAATTTGGCTCTTGCCTCCGTCAGTTTTTTCTGGCGGGAGAAACGCAGGGAATAATCCTCCATCCGCACAACTCCGTCCAGACCGGACATGGCTGTCTCGTCCAGGTTTTCCCAGACGACATCTCCGGCAAACAGTAGCCGGGACTCCGAATGATTGACGATGTGGTGGATGTTGTCGGGCTTGAACTCATTAAGGATAGGCACAGCCACCGCGCCATAGGTGAGGGTAGCCAGGAAGGCTATGCCCCAGTTGCTGGTGTTCCGGCTGCATAGGGCGATCTTGTCTCCCTTGCGGATACCGCAATGTTCGAAAAGCAAATGCAGTTTTTCGATTTTTCGGGCAACGTCCTTGTACGAGCTGGTGGCTCCTTTGAAATCCGTTAAAGCGGGCCGGTCCCAATTGGATTTTATACTTTTTTCTATGTATTGTAAAAAACTTTCATCCATGGCTATAAGTTTAAAATGTTGACACTTCCGGACCGGCTGGCTTTCCGGGGGCCGGATGCCGGAGTCCTGCATTGCAGGGTACTGCCCATTCCGATTGACGCATCATGCTTGCATTGATCCGGACAAAGATAGATTTTTCACTGTAAACCGGAAATGTTGGAGGAAAAAATTTATTGATACAGATAACATTGGGCGTTTTGTTTTTGGGAATGACCGGAAAGACCTGAGGGTTCTGGCGGGTCTTGACGCTGTGTCCTGTATCGTGTAAAAAGCTTTCCTGCATGCTGGTCTTATTAGGGTCGTGCTTTCCCGTTATACTTGAAAATCAGGATGAAGGTTTACTAATGTAGGATTAATTAGCGCTTGAGGAGGTGGTGTCTTGGAAGGGACGGCTCTTCTTAACTTTTATTATCAATGAAACATGAATGGCGCTGAAACTTAAGGGTGGTTCCTGCGTAACTATGATGAATTTCAATGGAAATCATTTGTTATCAATATTTTAATCGGAAAAATTATGAAAAAAGAAATGGAAAATCCAAACACGCCTGTTTTCGGAACCTCTGTGGAAGCTCGTGTAGCTCCCAAATTTGAAATGCCCGATCAACCCATGCCGGGGGAGGTGGCTTACCAATTGGTTCACGATGAAGCGATGATGGACGGGAATGCCCGTTTAAATCTGGCTACTTTCGTGACCACCTGGATGGACGATTATGCCCGCCGGGTGATGACTGAGAATATGGATAAAAATATGATCGATAAGACCGAATATCCCCAGACAGCAGAAATTGAAAGGCGCTGTGTTAATATCATCGCAAAATTGTGGAATTCGCCGGAACCTCCCTATTGTACGGGAACCAGTACAGTTGGGTCGTCCGAAGCTTGTATGCTGGGAGGTATCGCCGCCCTGAAACGCTGGCAGAAACGCCGCAAAGCACAAGGACTGCCAGCCACGCGGCCCAATTTCATTATTTCGAGCTGCATGCAGGTGGTGTGGGAAAAATTTGCCATCTACTGGGATGTCGAAATGCGTATGGTGCCCGTGACCATGGACAAGATCACCATGAAGGCTGAAGATGTGGTTCGGATGTGTGATGAAAATACCATTTGTGTGGTGCCCATCCAGGGGGTTACCATCACCGGATTGAATGATGACGTGGAAGAGATTAATGATGCTCTTGATAAACTGAATGCTGAAAAGGGATGGGAGATCTGTATCCACGTAGATGCCGCCACCGGCGGATTTATCCATCCTTTTATCGATCCGGATACCGTTTGGGATTTCCGTTTGAAGTGGGTGCTGTCCATCAGTACTTCAGGCCATAAATTCGGATTGGTTTATCCCGGTGTAGGCTGGGTGGTTTGGAAAGACAAACAGTATCTGCCGGAGGAAATGAACTTTGCCGTGAATTATCTGGGAGCGAACATTCCCAGCATCTCCATCAACTTTTCGCGTCCGGGCAACCAGGTGCTGGCTCAATATTATCAGTTCCTGCGCTTGGGAAAAGAAGGCTATCGGATGATACAGCAAAACTGTATTGATGTTTGCCTTTACCTGAAAGACCAACTGGATAAGATGGGAATTTTCGAATTTTTCACGGATGATATGCCTAATCCGTTGTTTATCTGGAAACTGAAAGATGATGCTTCGCGAAAGTGGACCCTTTACGATTTGTCCGATGCCCTGCATGTTCAGGGATGGCAGATACCCGCCTATACCATGCCTAAGGATATGGAAAACGTTGTGATCATGCGTGCCGTTATCCGACAGGGGACCGGTATCGATCTGGCTGATCTGCTGGTGCAGGATATCAAAGTGAATATTGCCGAATTGGATAAGCTGATAGAACCGACCAATAGTGCTCTGATGTGTAACCAGCAGATACCGCAGCGTCCCAGAGTGTTCAATCACACCCGGTAAACGGAAAATCCGTATTCTTTTGAACCGGTTTCCAGAGAGAAAATAAAATGAGGGTGTGTCAAAATTTTCATTTTGACATGCCCTCTTTAGGTTTTTCAGAATAGGTGATATGCAAGGCGCTGAGGTGAGGTCGAGGGAGCATACCGGAGTATGTGACCGAAGACCGAATCCCGAGAGCAACGCAGCAGATTGCCTATTATGAAACACCGCCGTTTTATTTGTTTAAGACAGGACTTCCTTGTCGTTTTAACGGCTTTATCCTTCGAATACTTTTTTTTTCACTAATATTTTATATTTTTGTTCCTGCGTAAGAATAGCGCTTGCTTTCTTGGACAATAAATAGATATTTGGAATAAATGAAAAAAGTTTTATTGTTTTCTTTCTTTCTGATGCTGGGGCTTGTGTTTTCCCAGTGTCTGCCCCTTTGGATGGGAAGTTCTTACGGAAGTATTGAAAGAGGAATAAAGATCCTGATGTTTATTTGCCTGGCCTTCATCATGATCAATGTCGGTCGCGAATTTGAATTGGATAAGAGCCGCTGGAAATCCTATATGGCCGATTACTTTATTGCCATGGCTACGGCAGCGGTTCCCTGGTTGTTGGTCGCTTTTTACTATACTTGTCTTTTGCCTCCCGAGTGGCGCTGGAGCTGGGAAGCAGGTAAGGAAAACCTGTTGTTGAGCCGTTTCGCCGCTCCCACTTCGGCGGGGATTCTTTTCACCATGCTGGCTGCGGCTGGATTGCGTAAAGAGTGGATTTATAAAAAGACGCAGGTACTGGCTATTTTTGATGATCTGGACACTATTTTGCTGATGATTCCCTTGCAGGTCCTGATGATCGGCTTCAAATGGCATTTGTTGGCGGTGATTTTGCTGGTGGGCATCCTGTTGTTTATCGGCTGGAGGAAGCTGGGGGTTTATCGCATGCCGCAGGGCTGGAAAGCCATTATGTTGTATGCGGTTTGCATTGTGGCCGCGGCGGAAAGCCTTTATTTGCTTTCCCAGCTTTGGCTGGGGAAAGACGAAGGTATACATATCGAAGTGTTGTTGCCGGCATTTGTCTTGGGTATGGTGATGAAGACCGTGCATCAGCACGGTCGGCAGGATGAAATGATGACCGGAATGATTTCTTTTTTGTTTATGTTCCTGGTAGGGATGAGTACTCCCCGTTTTATCGGCATCGACCATGCTGTCAGGGCTGCGGATGCCACCGGGGTCATTGCTTCTGTGCCTATGCCTTCGTGGGGAGTTTTGGCGGTTCATGTACTCGTGGTCACTTTATTGTCCAATCTGGGAAAAATGTTCCCCTTGTTTTTCTATCGCGACAGGCGGCTGGAGGAACGTCTGGCGCTATCCATCGGAATGTTTACCCGTGGCGAGGTGGGGGCCGGGATCATTGTAATTGCCTTGGGCTATCAATTGGGCGGTCCTTTCCTGATCATTTCCGTATTCAGCCTGGTGTTGAATTTATTGCTGACTGGTGGCTTTGTCTATTGGGTAAAACTCCTTGCCAGGCGGGTGTATGGAATGAGAGAGTAGAATTGATCTATTCCAACCTGTTATATTGCGGACAGATTTATAAATGCCCCTAGATGCCTCAAGGCATCTGTCGTCTTAAGCGAAATGGCACTTCGGAAGCCTGTGAAGTGCAGAAGCTATTATAAATAGTGAAAAATTGCAACCACAAAGCAACCTTGATGTTTTTAATCTCTTTTTTATTTATCTATCTTTGCCGCGAATACAATATGTGATAAATGAAAACGATAATTATCTTATGGGTTTGTATTGTATGGGTAGGATGTAAGCGCAATGCACAATTGAGCGATGAGAATGCAGAGATAAATTGTTTGCCGTTACAAGAAACTTCTTTAATTAATGATTTGGCTCCGTTTGTAGATACGATGATTTGCGTTGTTCCTGAACACTTTCTTCCTTCTCCCTTATGTAAAATGTTGATAGATGAAACGGGCAACATGTACCTGCTGGGATTCCGGGGAGACTTGTTGACGCTGACTTCGGATGGACAAAAGTACAGGCACTTTGTTAACAAAGGAAGAGCCCGCAATGAATATATTAAAATAAACGATATTGCTTTGCGCAAACAGCCTAAAGAGTTGCTCATATTGGATGAAGGCAAGGTTATCGGTTTGGGAATAGACGATACGCTGTCGGTTAAGACATTCAATACTCCTGCAGGTATTCCTTTCGATGCACTTGCTCCTGCCGGTGAAAAAAATACTTGGCTTTTTGCTGCTTTTCCTAAAGAGGGTGAAGATATGAACGAACGGGATGACTGTCTGTTGAAATTGGTGAATGAAAAGGGTGAGGTATTGAAAGAGGTGTTAAAACATGAGGATTGTACATTCAGTTTGATGAATATCACTCAATCGGCAAATAATGTATATTATTTGAGGCCGCAAAATGCCAATCAAATATTTTACCAATTGGGACAGGATTCATTGATTCCTCGGTATAAAATTGATTTCGGAGAACAGAGTATTCCTTCTCGTTATTACTTCGATGTTGCGGATAGCGATATCGCAGCATATATGCATGCACCTTATTTTAAACAGCTTAGTTTTGCCCATGAGACAAAAAATCATTTCTATTTTAAGTGTGCAGGGGCTGATGCCATTGAGTATAATTTCCTGATAGATAAAAGAAATCCTCATCAGGGAATCAGTTGGATGAATCGGGATCAGACCGCGGATCTTTATATTATCGGTGCTGATGAGACTTATTTTTATACCGTATTCAACAGATTGCAGGCAGAAGAGTACAACAAAACCCAGGAGAGTAATCCGTTATATCGTTGTATTATGCAATACATAGACAGTAATGCGGTTTTCAAGAATTCAGATGAAATTATTATAAAGATAGCATTTAGGAAATGAAAACGTATTTTAGAAATTATCTGTCAGAAAAGGCATTCGATATGGTGTCCAAGTCAATTGCGTCTGCAGCATGGACGTCGACAACGAGTCTTGTTTTATATAAGATAAAGTTGGACGATTTGAATGGAATACGTCATGAAAGTAAATAGTGCATTCAACCGTATATTTTTTCAGATGCAATTGTGGATGAGGAAAAAATGCGAATGTATGTTTATAGATTGAAAATAGAGTAATGTATCTAATCTATGGTTGAGGTAAAATAATTTATTATGAGAATATTATATACTTGTTTGATTATATGTATTGTTTGCAGCTGCAAAACAAGTACAACCAAAAGAGATTTTTCGCTCCTTCCATCTTCTGTCGAAAAGAAAGTCATATCTGCCATAAAGCCGGATACCATTTTTCTCGATAGTGTGCCAACATCATTTGTTGTTGAAAGCAATGTCCATTCGGGGAAAATATATCTTCTTGATAAACTGTTTTGTACTCTTTATCAGTTTGATGGGGAGGGACACTTTCAAAAACGTTATTTAGGACAGGGAAGAGCTAGAAACGAGACAACCATCGGGCGTATTGCAACGCACGCATTTATGGGCGACAATTTGTTTTTGTTGGACAATAATGGCGGCTATCATTTGTATGATAAGGATTTTTGTTTGAAGGATTATTTCAGG
>CAZMAE010000139.1:0-2801 GCA_964564205.1 uncultured Odoribacter sp.
TACCTTTTACCTGATCCTGCGCCTCATCGGCGTATATACGGTCTATACGGAAAAAGAGCAGAGCGGAGGCCGTGTGGACTGCATCGTGGAGACGAACGACTATATCTACATCTTCGAATTCAAATTGGACGGTACGGCCGATGAAGCGCTGAAGCAAATCGAATCCCGCGGCTATGCCCGTCCCTACTTGGGCGACAGCCGCAAACTTTACCGCATCGGTGTGAGTTTTTCCTCGGAGAGCGGCACGGTGGACGACTGGAAAACGGCGGAATAGATTTTCGATTTTCTCTATAATTCCCTTCTGCATGGACAAATCCGTGTTACTTTACGCTAAAAAGTTTTCGTTTTTCTTTGCAGTTTATAATGAATGGATTATCTTTGCGGACCGATAATGAGAGAAATAATTATAAAATTTGCATACAATGAAAAAGGGCATACATCCTGAGAATTACAGACTGGTAGCGTTCAAAGATATGTCTAACGGAACGACCACCATTACCAAATCCACTGCAGCCACAAAAGAAACGATAGAAATCGATGGCGTTGAATATCCGTTGGTAAAAATGGAAATCTCCAACTCTTCACACCCGTTCTACACCGGTAAAGTGAAACTGGTGGATACTGCCGGACGTGTCGATAAATTCATGAACCGTTACAAAGACCACCTGGAAAAAAGAAAGAAATAAATATTTCCGAATGTACAAAAACGCCGTTCAGACAAGAGCGGCGTTTTTTTATAGGGTGAATATTTCTATATATATCCGGCCTCCAACGGTTCTTTCATTCTGGCACAGGATTTGCGCTATAGGTGATGATTCTGAATTTTAGTTGACATAATGACATAATGTCAGCTGTTTTTTATTTGAATTTCCATAATCATTAAACAAGAGAGGATAAAATAAATGGATAAAATAAATCTGAAAGCAGTATTATTAGAGAGATTAGGTGAAGATTCCGCAGATTTTCTGCCTATCATGGGGGACGAAAAAGAACTGCTGAACGACAACCTGCAAATACCCGACACGCTGCCAATATTACCGCTCCGGAATACGGTTCTGTTTCCGGGCGTGATTATTCCCATCAACATCGGCCGCGAAAAATCCCTGAAACTCATCCGGGACTCCTACCGGCAAAGTGCCATGATAGGCGTCATCGCCCAAAAAGACACCCAGACGGAAAATCCCGGCCTGCAGGATTTGTATTCAATCGGTACCGTAGCCACCATCCTGAAAATCCTGGAAATGCCGGACGGAACCACCACGGCCATCATCCAGGGGAAAAGAAGATTTCAGTTGGAGGATCTGCTTTACGACGAGCCCTATCATGTCGGTAAAATCCGGATTAAAAAGGAGGAGGCGATGCCGGCAAACGATCCGGAATACAATGCGATAGCCGAATCTCTCAAGGACATGGCCGGAAAGATTGTCAAATATTCAGGCAACATCCCCAACGAAGCCGGCTTTGCCTTGAAAAATATAGAAAGCATGCTGTTTCTGATCAATTTCATCTCGTCCAACACCGATGTGGATTATCAGAACAAGCAGGAATTACTGGAAATCGACAACCTCAAACCGAGGGCCATCAAACTGCTGGAAATACTCAGCAAACAAGTCAGTTTGCTGGAATTGAAAAATGATATCCAGAAAAAAGTAAAAACCGATATCGACAAACAGCAGCGCGAATACTTCCTTCACCAGCAGATGAAAACCATTCAGGACGAGCTGGGCGGCAATCCTGTCGATGAAGAGATCGACGAACTGGAAGAACTGGCCAGCCGGAAAGAATGGAACGGGCAAGTGGGGGAAATTTTCACGAAGGAACTGAACAAGCTCAGGCGGCTCAATCCTTCCGCCCCGGACTACTCCGTACAGTCCAATTACCTGCACGAAATGCTGGATTTGCCCTGGAATCATTGTTCCGAGGACAACCTGGACCTGACGCATGCCAAGGAAGTACTGGACGCCGATCACTTCGGTCTGGAAAAGGTCAAGGACAGAATTCTGGAATATCTGGCCGTACTGAAGCTCAAGGCCGACATGAAATCCCCGATCTTGTGCCTGTACGGTCCTCCGGGAGTCGGCAAAACCTCCCTGGGAAAATCGATAGCCAAAGCTCTCAACCGGGAGTTTGTCCGGATGTCACTGGGAGGCTTACACGATGAATCGGAAATCCGGGGCCACCGGAGGACGTACATCGGGGCCATGCCGGGCCGCATCCTGCAAAACATCAAAAAAGCGGGCACCTCCAATCCCGTCTTTATCCTGGATGAAATCGACAAAGTGGGCACCGATTTCCGGGGCGACCCGCAATCCGCTCTACTGGAAGTGTTGGATCCGGAACAGAACGGCAGTTTTCACGACAACTTCCTGGACATCGACTACGATTTGTCCAAGGTGATGTTCATCGCCACGGCCAACGACTTAAGCACCATAGCCGGTCCGCTTCGCGACCGGATGGAAATCATCGAGGTCAGCGGCTATCTGCCGGAAGAAAAAAGGGAAATCGCCAAACGCCACCTCATCCCGAAACAATTGGAAAATCACGGGATCAGCGCCGACAATATCTTCATCCCCGATGAAATCACCGACATGGTGATCGAGAAATATACCCGGGAATCGGGAGTCCGCAGCCTGGATATGACACTCGCCAAAATCATGCGGCACGTCGCCCGGAAAGTAGCTATGAACAAACACTTCACTGTTACCCTCAGCGAATCCAGGCTCAAAGAATACTTGGGCAGCCCTATTTTCTCACGCGAAGAATATCAGGGCAACGAATTTCCGGGAGTAGTCACCGGTCTG
>CAZMAE010000140.1:0-5823 GCA_964564205.1 uncultured Odoribacter sp.
CCGGGTGATCATGCTACGTTCAGGCGAATCAGCGACAGCTCGACCCCCTATCAGACGAGCCGGCTTGTTTTCGATAACAATTTACTGGCTTTGCAAAGTGTCTCTTTATCTTACGAATTACCTCTGAATGTGGCCCGGAAATTATATATGGAACGTTTAAGAATATTATTCAGTACCAGCGATTTGTTCCGTTTGTCGTCAGTGAAACAGGAGAGAGGAACGAGTTATCCGTTTGCCCGTACATTTAATGTGGGGTTGAATGTTACTTTTTAGTCGTTAACAGATTAATGATAGAATTTATGAAATTGAAAAATTGCATTTGGAATTTATTGTGGGCATTGATTTGTTGCTCCTGTAATTCCTGGTTAGATGTCGAATTGATAAACCAAAGCGGGGAAGCTGAGCTGTTCGATTCCGAACAAGGATTTACCGAGGCGTTGGCTGGGGTATACTATGATATGTCGGATAATAATTTATACGGCCAAAACCTTTCATTCGGAATGATAGAAGTGATGTCGCGGACATACGATTATTCGATGATTCCTAATGGTATGAAAATATTCCGGGATTATGATTATGAGGATTCCGATATGGAACAATATATCTATATGATATGGCGTGGAATGTATGCTAATATAGCAGCCATCAATAATATCCTGGAATGGAGCGACAAGAATGCTTCGGTGTTGAGCGAAGCCCGTCGCAATCAGATAAAAGGAGAAGCTTTAGCACTCAGGGCTATGCATCATTATGACGTTTACCGTTTGTTTGCTCCTGATGTCAAACGCGACAAAAATGCCCGGATTTTACCTTGGCAGGCTAAATTCGGAGTACAGGCTCCATCCGTTTTCTCTACGGAGGAGTATCTGGAATTGGTGGTAAAGGATTTGCAAGAGGCGGTTCGCCTGTTGGAAAATGATCCGATACGTACTGTGGTTCCCTATGAATGGGGGAATGAGAAAAAAGAAAATAAAGACCGGTCCGATCGGTATGTTGCCCGTATGAATTATTATGCAGCAAAAGCTTTATTGGCCAGGGTATATCTGGATATGGGCGGAGAATATAAAAAAGAAGCCCGCAAATTAGCCGAAGAAGTAATTGAAAGTGAGAAGTTCGCTTTGCTGAATTATGAAAAGAGTCTGAAAGTGGAAGAAGTTGCTGACAAAGATTTGCTTTTTTCTGATGAACATATCTTTTCATTGCGGAATAAAAATATTAAAGAAAATGCCAAAAACCTGCACAAACAGGTTACCGATCAAAGTGGAAATTTGCAGCTGCCGGCCGGTTTCCAGATGGGAGTATACGAGGGAGATTTGCAGGATTACCGTTTGGAATGGTTTAAAGGAGGAAATTATATTTGCAAATTCAATTCGGACAACGATGAACGTTTTTTCCCAAAAGTTCCTTTGATCCGTCTGTCGGAAATGTACCTGATCGCTGCGGAGGGCTGGATGGAAGATAATCCGGGTCATGCTTCCGAATTATTGCAAACCCTCAAACAATCCCGCACACCGAAAGAGGTGCAACCTCAGACTGTGACGGAAGACTTGATATTGCAAGAGATTCGTAAGGAATTTGTAGGTGAAGGAATCCTCTTTTTCACTTATAAGCGTTTACATCACATGATTTCGGGCAATAGTATCGACGAGCAGATGGCTGCCGACGACCGGATTTTTGTATTCCCGTTGCCGGAAGCTGAATTTGAATATGGAAACAGTGTAAAAAAGTAGTACTATGAGAAAAGTAATATACATGCTTTGTCTGCTTTGGTTTTGTTTACAAAGCTGTGAGAAAGAAGCAGAATATCAATATGATGATATCGATCGTCTTTATTTCGAAGTTGTCGATTCTGTCCGCTTCTCCTTCGGAAAATTGCCGGAAGAAGTGACTACGGACACAGCTAAAATCGTTGTCCGTTTGTTGGGCAATTCATCCGATCGGGTCCGTACTTTCCGGGTAAAAGTACTTGAAAAGGGGAATCGCCTGGAAGGAACTACCGATATGGTTGCCGGAGAAGATTATGAACCTCTGGCTGAAAAGCAAATGTTCGGTGCCGGTCGTTTTCAGGATACTCTCCGGATTGTGTTACATCGGGAGCATTTGAGTCCGAGTTTCCGGAATCCGGTTCATAAAACTTTGATATTGGCACTGGAATCGGGGGATGATTTTGAGGTGGCTCTCGATCAGGGAAGAGAAGTGAAATTATCGGTAAATAATTTCCTGGCAGCTCCGGCATGGTGGGAAAAATATTCTGCAGATTTGGGCTGGTATCATCCTAAAAAATGGTTGATGCTGATTGAACTGGATCCGGTTTTTGACAACGAAAATTCATACAACGGGACTGCTGCCACGATTCAGATCAAAGCGGCGGTTATGAAGGACTGGTTGAAAAAGAATGTAATTATCGATGATGAGACTGGCATGCGGGTGACCATGTCCGGTTTGGAAGAAATAGAAGGTAAAAATTAAAGCTGTTCGTTATGAAAAAAATCGTTATTCTTTTTTGTACGATGATTTTCGCCTGGGCTTGCTATGAGGACAAAGGCGATTATGATTACAGGGAAATCAATCAGATTACTATTCAGGGCATCGATACACTGATACGTTGTGATCAGATGGATTTGTTATCCATACCGGTTACTTTGGAAGGGACACAATATTCGGACACTAACCGGTTCAGCTATCTTTGGGAAGTTAACCGGGAAGCAGTGTCCAGAACCAAAGATTTGAACATTTACGCTAATTTTCCTTTGGGAGAAAATACGGCCCGTTTTATTGTGACGGATAAAGAATTAGGAACCAAAGCCTTCCGGAATTTTAGAATCAATGTGTCGAGTTCTACTGCCGGGGACGGGATTCTTGTTTTGAGTAAGTATAAAGGGTATGCTGAATTGTCTTTCAAACGTTTAGATAAGGAAGGCAG
This sequence comes from uncultured Odoribacter sp., assembly GCA_964564205.1. Classification (GTDB taxonomy): domain Bacteria; phylum Bacteroidota; class Bacteroidia; order Bacteroidales; family Marinifilaceae; genus Odoribacter. The sequence goes on from CAZMAE010000140.1 coordinate 2,924, forward strand.
TGTTTTTTCCCCTCATTTTTATGAGTCGATTGCAGGCCACCGTCTGGGAACCGAACCGCGGAAAATTCATCGGAACTATCGTCCTGATCCTGATGTGAATGTAGGTAATAACAATTCTGGATTGCTTATCGAGACGGACGGATTACTGAAGAGTTTCAGTGAAGAGACTTTGCTTGAAATCGGGGAAAATAGGTGTTTGGATGCCTATTTCTTTATGTCGAATGCAATGGAATGGCAGCCGGGGGTAACGGATTTTAAAGTACAGACTTGTCTGCACTTGCCTTCGAAAATGATGGGAATGTTTGATGTCGGTTATGTGTATGTGATTGCTAACGATGGCGTGTGGGCTTGTCAGACTGTAGATTTGTCTCAGATGATGGGATCAGTGCAGAGAGTATCTAATGTATTTAAAAAGAGTCCGTTGGGCGGAGTCCTGTCTCCAGTTGTATTTATGCCGGTATGGACAGAGAATTCGGACCGGAGTTCGGCATACGTGTTTGATGAAACAAATGGTCATTTCCTGAAGGCTCCCAGTTCCGGAAATTTGGCCGATTGTCCTGATTTAGGCGAATATCCCGGTTATAAATTGGTATATGGCACGCATACCTCTACGGCTAATTACTCGGTTGCTTTATTGGGGAACGGTTCACAATACAAGATGTTGTATTTGAAACTTTCCAACCCTCAACAGGTTGTTGCCGAAGTGGAGGTCCCTGCCGATGTCGTGAATGAAACGACTTGCTGGTATCCGGTGCGTACGGAACCTTACTTGTTTTTTGCTACAGCTAACAAATTGTATCGTTATAATTTGCGGGAATTAGAAAATAGAATTGCCCCGGGCAGTAAGGATGTGGTTTGGGATTTGACCGGCTTTAAGGATGAAAATGGGGGCGGGTATGATAGCGATGCCCGGATTAGTTGTATGGCTGTTTCCAGAACGGAACAGGAAATTGTGTTGGGCGTTTCACGTTATGGCGAGGACAGCGAAGCGATGTCGGACGAATTGAAAGGGGATGTGTTGGTCCTGAAATTGGACGACCGTAGCCTGATCCGGAAATATTCAGGAATTGCGGGACGACCGGTGGATGTGATCATTAAATATCAGAAATATCTTTGGGATGGCAAAGAAAACGGAGCGGTTGTGGATGTGCTGCATTGGTAAATTTTTCGGTTCAAATACTTTGTCCGGTCGTTAGTCTATTGCCGGAATGAAAGGGCTGTTCAACAGTAAAAAAGTTGTTCAGCCCTTTTTGATTTGCGATCGGTTCTGTTTATGATCTAAATAATTTTATGCCCTTTTCTTGGATCAGAATTTTTAATTTCGATGTATATTGTTTTCCAAATGGATTTTTTTATTTTTGCCGGACAGGAAGAATTGTATACAATGGATTCTGATAAAAAGGTATTTACAGCAATTATAGAAGGAGATAGGAAGGCTTTCGGGGAGTTGTTCCATAAATACTATGGCGTATTGTGTGATTATGCGTACTCTTATCTTAATGATGTAAATGAGAGTGAGGATGTTGTGCAGGATGTATTTGTATATATATGGAATAATCGTGAAGTTATCCGCCTGAATAATTCCATCAAGTCTTATCTGTTTTCTTCCGTAAAACATGGTGCGTTGAATGTTTTAAAACATAGGATCGTTAAACGGAAGCATAGCTCTTTATTGCTGAAATTTTTGGAAGATTTAGGGCGTGAAGAATATACAGAGGAAGAAACTTATCAGTTGAGGCAAGTTCGTTCGGCTATTCAGAGATTATCGCCTCAGTGTCGTTTTATATTTATTAAAAGTTGTTTGGAAGGGAAAAAATACAAAGAAATTGCAGAAGAAATGCATATTTCGGTGAATACGGTAAAATCACATATTTCGAAAGCTAATCGTATTATCCAGGAATATATCGGACAATCTCCTTCCACTTCTGTTTCATTATTGTTTCTTATGATCTACAGGAACTTGTATTTCAGATTGGAGAAGCAAAAAATTTCACTTTCCATATAATCCCGATCCTGAATCATATTCGAATAGGCTTGCCGGCGGTATACTGAGAATTCGGATTTTGGGCTTGATTGTCCGTACCCGCTTCAGCATGAAAGCAGCAATCATTTCTGACTTACCGATTCCGCCCCCACTATTGGTTCTGATGATAGATGTAAAATTATTGAAAAAAAAATTATTTTAACTCACCTTTTTTGAAGTTCCGGTTGCCTTATATAAAAAGGAATACAAAAAATGATGAGATTTCAGTTTTCGGAAAATATATGGGAAAAAATTGCTTCCCTGGGGAATGAAGAAAATGAGGATGTACCGGTAGAACTGGATTACTCTGATAAACAGGTGAGATATTTGATGAAGGTATGGTTTCTGGTCAGAAGAGCCGTTAAGAGCGAAAGAAGGTCGTGTTGGCAGGTGCAGCGGGCTTGGCAGCAGGTAGATATCCGGACACGGCAACGGAGTGCCCGGCCTTTTATACGTGCATTCAGGTATGCCGCTATTTTTATTGCCATGGTTGGTTTGTTCGTTATGTGGCTAAAATATACCGGGCCAACACCTTTGTCAGTAGTCGATTCTGCCGGTTTTATTTCTTCTGGCACACGGAAAGCAGAGTTGACATTGTCTAACGGAGAGAAAATCGTTCTGGATACGAACTTGTATCATGAAAAAATAGAAGTAGCCGGAATGAATTTTGTGAATGACGAGAGGAAGGGTGAACTGAATTATAGGGGTATTTCAGTCAAGGGTGAATTTTGTAGAGATGTATATCATACTTTATATGTACCCCAAGGGGGTGAGTATGTTTTGCAATTGCCCGATGGTTCACAGCTATGGTTGAATTCTGAGACCACTGTACGTTTTCCGGTTAGTTTTGGAAAAAAGAGAGAGATCTTTCTTTGCG
>CAZMAE010000141.1:0-30315 GCA_964564205.1 uncultured Odoribacter sp.
TACATCGACAACGGAATGCTTGACTTCCTGCTGAAAGAGCGGGAAGCCGGACGCATCCGCAACCTGGGATTCTCGTTTCACGGAACAAGGGATGTCTTCGACGAAGTGCTGGCCATGCACGACAAGGTACACTGGGATTTCGTGCAGATACAGCTGAATTATATGGACTGGCGGCACGCTTCCGCCGGAAATGTAAATGCGGAATACCTGAATGCGGAACTCCAAAAACGGAACATTCCTGCTGTAATCATGGAGCCGTTGCTGGGTGGCAGACTTTCGAAGGTACCGGAACATATCGTGGTGAGACTCAAACAACGCACCCCGGAGTCAAGCGTGGCATCATGGGCTTTCCGGTTTGCCGGAACCCCCGGAAACGTGCTGACGGTACTCAGCGGTATGACGTACATGGAACACTTGCAGGATAATATCCGCACTTATTCGCCACTCATACCCTTAACGGACGAAGAGCGGGAGTTCCTGGAACAAACGGCGGTATTGATGATGCAATATCCGACCATTCCGTGTAACGACTGCAAATATTGTATGCCCTGTCCCTATGGCATCGATATACCGGCAATACTACTCCACTACAACAAATGCGTAAACGAGGGCAACCTATCGGCCTCTTCACAAGACGAGAATTACCGCAAGGCCCGCCGCATATTCCTCATAGGATACGACCGCAGCGTGCCCCGGCTACGGCAGGCTAATCACTGCATCGGCTGCAAACAGTGTGTGGATCATTGCCCGCAAAGCATTGACATACCCAAGGAATTGCACCGCATAGACCAGTATGCAGAGGATTTGAAACAAGGACGGGAATTCGGATCATCATGTTAGCAATAAATGTATAAAAATCGGATATTATGCAAGCAACAAGTGTAAAACTCTATTCGCTGGAGTATAATCGGGCGAAAACATATTGGGTCGCGGCCCTGTTCACAATCGGAAATATTCTATTGCCACAACTTTGTCATCTCATTCCTCAAGGCGGCATCACCTGGCTGCCCATCTATTTTTTTACGCTGATCGGTGCATATAAATACGGTTGGCGGACAGGATTGCTGACAGCCCTGATTTCTCCACTGGCGAACTGGGCCCTGTTCGGCATGCCCGCAACGGCCACATTACCTGCCATTCTGCTGAAATCGGTACTGCTGGCAGCAGCAGCCGGATTTGCCGCATCGCATTTCAAACGGGCGTCACTACTGATTCTTACAGGAGTCGTTCTGGCTTATCAAAGCGCCGGAACACTAGGAGAATGGGCGTTGAAAGGCGACCTTTTCCTGGCCGTACAGGATTTTCGCATCGGCCTGCCCGGAATGCTGGTACAGGTTTGCGGAGGATGGCTTGTCATTAATCGCTTAATGCGCAGCTAACCTGTCCTGTCTTTGGGATCCCCCACCGGACTGTGTTCAATCAGATCAAGAAAATCATCCGGAAAAAACGGATATCAAAAAGTAAAATATCTTAAAAGTCAACGTTCCTGAGACCGTTTTTAATCTCAGGGACGTTGTTTCTTATTTTTTGGATTATTTTTGTATTGCTAAATTGTCATCTGAACGAATATGCTGGAAACTCTGCAACACCTGGATCAACAGTTACTATTGGCTTTAAACGGCTTACATTCACCATTCTGGGATAATTTCATGTGGATTGTTTCCGCCAAACTGACCTGGGTGCCCATGTATGCCACACTTTTATATATTATATGCAGAAATTTCAACATCCGGATGAGTATTTTTACGGTTATTGTCTTTGCGCTGACCATCACGTTTACAGATCAGGTATGTGCAACTGTCATCCGGCCTTGTGTGGAACGCATGCGGCCTTCTAACCTCAACAATCCTTTATCCGAGTTCGTGCATATCCTTCACGGCAAACGGGGCGGACAATACGGCTTTCCCTCGTGTCACGCTTCCAATTCGTTCGGCCTCGCATTTCTGACGATCATGCTGTTCCGGCAACGCGGACTCACCGTTTTTATGCTCTTCTGGGCTACCCTGAACTCTTATTCACGAATCTATCTGGGAGTACACTACCCCGGCGATTTACTGGCCGGAATGGTGGTGGGATTTTGCGGGGCTGCACTATTTTATTTCGTATACCGGAAATCCCTCGGAATACCCCGCATAAGGCAATTCCTTCACTATGCAGGGTCAGAACAGGATTTAACAAAACATCCTGCAAAAATCAGATACACCAGTCTGACCTTCTACGCGGGACTGATCACTTTAGCAGGAATTGCCGTTTATTCGGCAATCCACCTGTGATGGCCCGAATCCGGCTTACCGGCTGTACTGAAGTCCCAGCAACTCTTGAAAACAACTGAGCACCTTGTGCTTTACCACATCCATATCCAGGCAATGTCCGGTCTCTTTTTCCATGGAAGTAACTCCTTTGTCGACAAAGCCACAAGGATGGATATAATTGAAATAATTTAAATCGGTATTGACATTCAAAGCAAAGCCATGCATAGTCACATAACGGGAACACTTCACCCCGATAGCACATATTTTCCGTGCACCCGCCTGGCCTGGCTCCAGCCATACTCCCGTCGCCCCCGGTAAGCGGTCTCCTTTGATACCATAATCCGCAAGGGTACGGATGACAATCTCTTCCAAACGCTCAACATATTCTTTTACCCCCAAATGCAAACTCTCAAGGTCGAGGATAGGGTAAACCACGAGCTGTCCCGGTCCATGAAAAGTGATATCTCCTCCCCTGTCCACTTTGATGAACCTGGCATGCACAGTCTCCAACTGATGAGAACCTATTAGCATATTCGCCTCATTTCCGCTCTTTCCCAAGGTATATACCGGCGGATGTTCTACAAATATCAGATAGGTATGGGGAACCCTTCCGGCCATTTTTTCGGCTTTGACTTTCTCCATCCATTCGTTTTGCATTTCCCACACTTCCTGATATCCCCTGCTTCCCAAATCTATAAATTCCGTCTCCATCATAACATCTCCGTCTATTCCTTAAACTTTATTTTCTCCTCCCTTCTTCACATGTCTTTCGGCATGATAACTGGAACGAACCAATGGACCGCTTTCCACGAAAGTAAAACCTTTCGCCAATCCAATCTCACGGTATTGCAGAAAAACATCGGGGTGGATATATTCTTTCACTTCAATATTTTTGGCCGTAGGTTGCAAATATTGTCCGATGGTCATCACCTGGCATCCCACTTCCCTCAAATCGTCCATTGTTTGCAGAATTTCGTCACGCGTCTCTCCCAATCCCAGCATTATCCCCGATTTGGCAACTATCCCTGAGGCTGCGATTTGCCCGATAACTTTCAGCGAAGTTTCATAGGTCGCACGGCTGCGCACTTGCGGAGATAACCGGCGCACCGTTTCCATATTATGGGAAATCACCTCAGGACGGGCATCGATGACCTGTTGAATCAATTCTCTACGCCCCTGGAAATCAGGAATCAGAACTTCCATAGTGGTATCGGGATTGACTCTTCGCACCTCCCGGATAACTTTCACCCAATGCGAAGCCCCTAGATCGCTTATGTCATCACGGTCGACAGAAGTAATGACCACGTGTCTGATTCCCAACGACCGGACCGACTCTGCAACATGCCGGGGCTCATCCGGATCCAGCGGCAAAGGCTTACCGGTAGACACATTACAAAATTTACAGGCCCGGGTACAAATATCCCCGCCTATCATAAACGTTGCCGTGCCACACCCCCAGCATTCACCCTGATTCGGACATTTTCCGCTAGTACAAATCGTATTTAAGCGATGCCCTCTGACAGTATTCAACACCTCAACAGAAAGCTGTCCCATGGGAAGCTTTATTTTTAACCATTCCGGTTTTCTTCTACTATTTTCCATCTCTCGGTATTTTAACGCAAATGTATATTTTATTACCGATAAAAGAGCAAGCTGCTCAAATTAAATAAAGGAATAGAAACGATAAACTATCGGGACAGGGCAAGGAAACAAAGGATGCACAACGGCGAAAACAAAAAAAATTTCTTTCGCAGACGCAACCTCTGCTCTTTTTTAGCATCTTCTTATCGAACAACAGTAACATATTCTCACAAGAAAAACAACTAAGTAGTAATTACGACTTGCTCAAAATTTTAAGGGTCAGTAAAAGGAGCGGTTAAATACCGCTCTTTTTTATTCAGAACCTCAAGCCCCATTTCCCCCTCCGAGTCTTCCTCCGTCCTCCCGCTTTAGCGTCCATTCTTAACCGTTTTTCCCTCTTCCTTTTTGCTGAAATAATCGCACCAGTGTTTAATCCCACATTCGTCGCATTTCGGTTTCCTGGCCGTACAAACATACCGGCCGTGCAGAATAAACCAATGATGAGCCTTTGATAGAATACGGGTAGGTATGCTTTTCACCAGTTGCTTTTCCGTCTCCAAAGGCGTTTTGGCAGTCACCAAGCCGATACGGTTGGTCACCCTGAAAACGTGAGTATCCACCGGCATGGCCGGCTGGCCGAAAGCAACTGCCATGATTACGTTGGCCGTCTTCCGCCCCACTCCCGGAAGAGTTTGCAGCAGCTCCATGTCTGCAGGCACCTCTCCATTGAAATCCTCCGTCAATTTCCGGGCCATATCACGGAGATGTTTGGCCTTGTTATTCGGGTAAGAAACAGACTTGATCAATGCATAGATTTCCTCCGCAGTTGCTGCTGCCATGGAAGCCGGATCGGGGAAACGCTCAAAAAGAGCCGGAGTAACCATATTGACCCGCTTATCGGTGCACTGTGCCGACAGAATCACCGCCACCATCAATTCGTATGGATTATTATAATGCAATTCTGTTTCGGCAACCGGCATATCTTCCGCAAACCATCCCAAAACCCCTTGGTATCTTTCTTCTTGTGTCATCATGCTTTTATTAAAAAATTGCTCATTCCATTCGTTTCAAGAAACGCTCCCGTATGGAAACAGGACAGACCTAATCCTGCCATTCAGCACGAACGGACACCTGCAAATTTTTATACAAAAATAAAATTTCCAAACCAATTTCTTCAAAAGAATCGCTATTTTTACAAAACCGACCGACAGCAGTGTCCACTGGACGTGCAAGTAGCGGACAATTTGCGGAACTGAACAAAAACTGAGAAAGAATTATGGATCCACTCTCTGAAAAAGAATACAAATCAGTCATTTACGACAAATACAACGTCATCATTAAGTCTTGCCGGAATCTGAATTCCAATAAAGATTTGCAGCTGATCCGGCAGGCCTTTAAAATCGCTGTCCGAAATGAAATCGATGGTCAGAAATTCAATAACGGAGAAATCCTCCGGATGCTCGACATTACCCTGATCATAACCCGGGAAATCGGACTGGGACGTACTTCGGTCATTTGTTCTATGCTGCACAAGACGGTTGAAAAAGACCGGATAGATCAAGAAGAGGTTATCTCAACATTCGGTCCGAAAGTATGGCAAATCCTCAATGGCCTGAAAAATATCAGCCATATTTATGCAACCCAAAAAATCGTCGACTCGGAAAACTTCAGGAAATTGCTGTTGAGCTTTGCCGAAGACATTCGTGTGCAGCTGATTTTTCTGGCTGAAAAACTGTATGCCCTGCGCCAGGCTGCCGGTTGCTCCGAAGAAGAGCAAAAACACCTAGCGATGGAAACCAATTACATTTATATCCCTTTCGCACACCGGTTGGGATTGTATAATATCAAATCGGAAATGGAAGATACGGCATTACGCTATTCCAACCCGAAAATATACCGCGAAATCGAGCAGAAGCTGAAAGACTCCAAAACGGCCCGTGAAGCCTACATCGCCGAATTTACCGCTCCGATTACCGAAGAACTGGACCGCAAAGGGATACGGTACAAGATGAAATACCGTACTAAAACCATCGCTTCGATTCTCAATAAGATGCGAAAAAGCCAAGTGGAGTTTGAAGAGATTTACGACATTTTTGCTGTGCGGTTCATCATCGACAGTAGCGGCGAGAACGAAAAGCCCGATTGCTGGAAGGTATACTCCATTGTAGCCGATAAATACACCCCCAATCCCCGCCGGCTCAGGGACTGGATTTCCGTGCCAAAGTCCAACGGATATGAATCCTTGCAAACCACCGTACTGGGTCCGCGCAACCGTTGGGTGGAAGTACAGATCCGCACCGAACGCATGGACGAAATTGCAGAGAAAGGATTTGCCGCCCACTGGAAATACAAAGGCGGATCATCCGACAGTATTATAGAAAACTGGTTGAACGAACTGAGAGATATACTCGAAAGCAACGAAAAGAATGCCATAAACCTGCTGGACGACATGAAAATCAATTTGCAGGATAAAGAGGTACATGTATTTACACCCAAAGGTGATTTGATTACGTTGCAGGCAGGAGCCAGCTTATTGGATTTTGCCTATGCCATTCATTCGAATATCGGAAATAAATGTATAGGAGGCATCGTAAATAATAAAAACGAAACCCTGAAATACGTGCTGAAAAACGGAGACCAGATATCGGTGATCACTTCCGTCAATCAGCAACCCAAAGCCGATTGGCTGAATTTTACCGTCACCTCGAAAGCGCGGAACAAAATCCGCCAATACCTGAACGAGGAGATAAACCATCAGGCAGACATAGGCAAAGAGACTTTGATGCGCCGGTTGAAAAACTGGAAAATCGAGTTCAACGATGAAGTGATCCGGAAACTCATGACCCATTACAAATACAAATTTGCACTCGATTTGTATCACGGCATTGCTATCGGAAAACACGATCCTTCGGAAATCAAGGAAATTCTGACCCAAACCGAAGAAAAGCCGGCCCCGGTCGTCCCGATCCACGATATCAGGGTGGTGAAACCTAAAAAACTGGAAGAAGATGTCTTATTGATCGACAAAAATGTCGATAATGTAGAATATAAATTTGCCCGTTGCTGCAATCCTGTGTATGGGGACGACATCATCGGCTTCGTGTCGATCGGAGAAGGAATCAAAGTTCACCGGCGCCAATGCAAAAATGCCCTGGAACTGGCGCGTCGTTACCCCTATCGGATAGTCAAAACACAATGGACCAACGACGGCGCCAACTCTTATCAAACGATACTGACACTGACAGGAAAAGACGAGACCGGAATCATTACCAAGATTACCGAAGTGGTGAGCAAAGACCCACACGCCACGTTGCGGGCCATTGCCATCAATTCAGCCGAAGGGATTTTCGACGGAAGCATTACCGTATTGATCGATAATACAGAACACCTTTCCCAATTGATATCCCGCCTGAAACATGTACCCGGTATTCTGAAAGTGAACCGACACGATTCGATGATGGACAATTAGGAAACTTACGGCAGCCGCTCCGACTCATTTTTTCCCCAGAGGCAAAAGGGACGGAAGCGGCTTTTTTATTGTCCCGGCCTTCAAGAAGACGTATACACCGGACAGGCTTTAACGTGTTGTTAACTTTCTTTCTAAATCAAAAACAATATATTCGCGGCAAACGTTAAAAATCTGACTACTCTCTTTTATCATTAAAAATACATTGAAATGAAGCAATTTTTATCCCTCTTCCTAGTAATGGCTTTTTTTTCATTAAAAGCCCAGGAGGTAAAAGAATGGCTGACCTTATCTCCTGTTTTTGTGGATAAACCGGCCTTAAGCGAAGTAAAGAATGTAAAAGGCCAGACATTTACCGAGGCCATGCTGACAGAATATGCCGGTTTAAATATCCGGAATCTGAATCCAGACGCCAATCCGGATGAAAATGAATTTCATGATTTGAAATGGACCATCGCCAAGATGGAGGGGGATACTGTAGTCGCCGCCCAAGAAAAAAAACTTAGCCTTCAATATTATGCAGTCTATTTTACCAATCAGGAATGGCTGAGCGGTTCGTTCGAATTCCGGATCGGCGGGAATGCCGAAATCTTCATCGACGGAATAAAAAAGGCCTCTGTCAACGGTAATCTTCCTGCCACCAAAGTAGTTCATGACGATTGGCTTCCGGGCAAACACACCCTTATCGTTAAAATTCTTACCCAAGGAGGGAAAGTGCTGTACGGGAACTTCAAACCCGATAAGGAATTTGCTGATGTATCCACCTCTTTCTCGGTATCTCCGAAAAGAGGAAAAACGATTTATGACATTTTAAACGGCAAAAACGTTTATCAGTTGCAGGTATCTCCTTCCGGACGCTACAGTCTGGTTGGAATCAGCAACACCACCAACGGTAAAACCATATACAACACCTATGTTTACCGGATTGCCGACAAAGAAATCGTATACACCTTTTACGGTGCCAACGTCGGAAGCCTACAATGGATACCCGGAAAAGACCAGTTATCCTTCCTGCAGCAGGAAGGTGAGGGACAAACGCTGTATGCCTATGACCTGGACAAACGGCAACAAATCTGTCTTATCCGGGAAGACCGGCAAATCAAAGGATATATCTGGTCACCAGACCGCAACTATCTGATCTACTACGACACCGAAAACTACGCCGACTCCAAATGGGAATTACGCAAACTGGCCGGCATTCAAGACCGTCAAGCCTATTTCCGCAACCGGACTTATTTGTGCAAATACGACTTCGCCACCGGACTGCACTCCCGTATCACCTGGGGCAATCTCTCGACTTCCCTCATGGATATCAGCCCGGACGGACAAAAAATATTGTTCTCGACTTCACGCCCGGCTTATACCGAATATCCATTCTACAAACAAGACATCTATCTGATGGATGCAGCCACCCAAAAAACCGACACCTTATGGAAAGACCGTTTATTCAGTATTCAATGTTCTTTTTCTCCCGACGGAAAGAAACTGCTGGTTCAAGGCGGTCCATCGGCTTTCGGGAAACAGGGCGAAAACATAGGTAAGCATCAGACCGCCAATCAATATGATGTACAACTTTACATTTATGACCTGGAGACCCGGCAAACCGATGCCATCACCCGCCATTTCAATCCTTCCGTCGAAAGCGCCTACTGGCATAAAAACGGTAAGATCTATATAAAAGCAACCGATGCGGATTTTGTTCGGCTTTATTGTTATGCAAACGGCAAATTCACCAGAATAGATTGTCCCGGTGATCTGATTCTTCAAACCAGTTATGCCCGTGACACAGAAAAAATGATGTACACCGCCTCCAATACCAACTATCCTCCCCGCATTTATATGTTGGATTTAAATAGCCTGCAGGCAGAATTGTGGGAAAATCCGGTAAAAGAACAATACCGGAACATCGTATTCGGTGAGATGAAAGACTGGGATTACCAATACCAAAAAGGCACACTGATCGATGGCCGGTATTATTTACCTGCCGACTTTGATCCGCAAAAAAAATATCCACTGATCGTATATTATTACGGAGGAACGACTCCGGTGGCCCGCAGCTTCGGTGGCCGCTGGCCATTTAATCTATATACAGCCAACGGCTATGTCGTATACGTTCTACAACCTTCAGGAGCCATCGGATACGGACAGGAATTTTCAGCCCGGCATCAAAACAACTGGGGAAAAATTACCGCTGACGAAATCATTGCTTCAGTGAAAGCATTTACCAAAGCCCACACTTTTATCGATCCCACCCGCATCGGCTGCATGGGAGCTTCATACGGAGGATTTACCACCGAATACCTGACTACACAAACCGACATTTTTGCCTGTGCGATTTCGCATGCGGGCATCTCCTCCATCACCGGATATTGGGGTGAAGGATACTGGGGCTACGGATACAGCACCAACGCCTCTGCCCATGCTTATCCATGGAACCGCCGGGACATATACGTGGATCAAAGCCCTCTGTTCAATGCCGACAAAGTGAAAGTACCGATACTTTTAATCCACGGTACCAAGGACGTCAATGTACCTACCGGACAGAGCATTCAATTTTATACGGCTCTGAAACTGTTGGGTAAAGATGCCGAACTGGTATTCGTCAAGGATGCCGATCACACCGTGGTGGATTACAATCAGAGGATACTGTGGAACAACACCATACTGGCCTATTTTGCCAAATACCTGAAAAATCAGCCGGCATGGTGGGAACACCTGTACAAGGACTTGAACCTTTAAGAGGACAGAACGTACAGGAAAGGAAAAATCGAAAAGGAAGAATAAAATCCAAGGGTTATTTATACCTTTGCAGAAATTAAAATAAAATCAACAAAAATTATGAATATCACAGACAGAGCAGCGGACAATATCCGGATTCTGGCAGCCTCGATGGTGGAGAAAGCCAAATCAGGTCACCCGGGGGGTGCGATGGGCGGAGCAGACTACATCAATGTATTATATTCTGAATTTCTGAACTTTGATCCGGATGACGGAACATGGCCCAACCGGGACCGTTTTTTTCTCGATCCAGGTCATATGTCACCGATGCTCTATGCCACTCTCAGCCTGATCGGTAAATACAGCATGGAAGATCTGAAAAACTTCCGGCAATGGGGCAGCATCACCCCGGGCCATCCGGAAAAGGATTTTAAACACGGCATTGAAAATACTTCCGGACCTTTGGGGCAAGGACATGCGATGGCAGTAGGTGCTGCTATTGCTGAACGTTTTCTGGTAGCCCGGTTCGGCGAATGGATGGCTCACAAAACCTATGCTTTCATCTCCGATGGCGGTATCCAGGAAGAGATCTCCCAAGGAGCGGGACGCATAGCCGGCACCTTAGGACTGTCAAATCTGATCATGTTCTACGATGCCAATAATATCCAACTTTCTACCAAGGTGGACGAGGTTACTCATGAGAATACGGCCATGAAATATAAAGCCTGGGGCTGGAACGTCATTACCATCAACGGCAACAACGCTTCCGAAATACGCGAGGCCTTGAAAGCAGCGCACGCAGAAAACGAACGTCCTACGCTGATCATAGGCCATACCCTGATGGGCAAAGGGGCTGTGGGGAGCGCCAATGAGGATTTTTCCAACAAAGTTTCCACCCACGGACAACCCTTAAGCTCTGCAGGAGCTTCCATTGAAAAAACGATAGAGAACCTTGGAGGCGACCCGGAACATCCGTTTACCATCTTTCCGGAGGTAAAAACCATGTATGAACGGGTAATCGAGGAAAAAAGAGATTATGTAAAAAAGAAAAAAGAAGAACAGGCAGCCTGGGAAAAAGCCAATCCGGAACTGGCAGCCCAATATCATAAATACATGTCGGGAGAAATACCTGAAATTGACTACGCCGCCATCAGTCACAAAGCAAATATCGCTACCCGCGTCGCTTCGGCGGATGTTTTAAAAGAACTAGCCAAACAAGTTGACAATATGATTGTCAGTTCGGCCGATCTTTCCAATTCGGACAAAACCGACGGCTTCCTAAAAGGAGGCGCTCGCAATCTGGTCAAAGGAGACTTTAGTGGCAAATTCTTACAGGCCGGAGTTGCAGAACTGACGATGGCTGCCATTTGCAACGGGATAGCCCTCCATGGCGGAATACATGTGGCCTGCGGAACTTTCTTTGTCTTTTCCGACTATATGAAACCCGCTTTACGGCTTTCAGCCCTCATGGAAGTTCCCGTCAAATATATCTGGACCCATGACGCTTTCCGCGTCGGTGAGGACGGTCCTACCCACCAACCGATAGAACACGAAGCCCAACTGCGGTTACTGGAGAAAATGAAAAACCATTCCGGAAATATGAGCTTGCTGGCACTGCGTCCCGCTGATGCCGCCGAAACCAGCGTAGCTTGGAAAATGGCCATGGAAAACGTTAAAACTCCCACCGCATTGGTATTATCACGCCAGAATATCAACGATATCCCCGGCGAACACCGCTACGAAGAGGCACTTCAAGCAATGAAAGGTGCCTATGTGGCACTAAAGAACAGCGATGATCCGGATATTGTACTGATCGCATCAGGATCAGAAGTTTCTACACTTGTCGAAGCAGCTGAATTACTGAAAGAAAGAAAAGGAATTACTTCCCAGGTAGTTTCGGCCATCTCCGAAGGACTGTTCCGCCAACAAAGCGCTACTTATCAGTCAGAAGTCCTGCCGGAAGGCAAGCCCCGATTCGGTCTGACAGCAGGCCTATCGGCAACATTGGAAGGCTTGGTGGGCCCTAACGGCAAAATACACGGTGTGAACCACTTCGGTTATTCGGCACACGCTAAAGTGCTGGATGAGAAATTCGGTTTTACCGGAGAATTCGTATATCGCGAAATCTGCGAAATGCTAGGGCAAGCCTAATTTTCATTCTGAGATTTATGATTTACGGTGATTCGGTATTACCGTAAATCATAAATCTGATTTACACTTCCGTAGAATCATCCTTCAAACACCTACTTCAGCCTCATCGGAGGTTTCTTCCCCAGTCTTATTGTTTTTCAGGCAAGCATTATACAACTCATGTTGTACTTTCCCGGCCGAAAGCCGATATTTTCCTTCCAATAATCAGGAATTGCTACACATTCGCACACACCTTTGATTTCACCACAGCTTTTCGTATATTTGACAATAAATACCTGAAAACCTAAAAAACGATTTTCCTATGGCCATCTCTTTTGTCATATCCCACACACTGCCACTGACGGATCCGGTATTAAAATTCCTGTTGATCCTGGTGATTATACTTTCAGCTCCTTTACTATTGAACAAACTGAAAATTCCGCATCTACTGGGATTGATCATTGCCGGTGCGGTCATTGGCCCACACGGCTTGAATCTGGTATTGAGAGACAGCAGCATCATTCTTTCCGGAACAGCAGGACTTTTATACATCATGTTTCTGGCGGGCCTTGAAATCGATATGGGCGATTTTAAGAAGAACAGCGGTCGCAGTTTTGTATTCGGAATGTATACATTTCTGATTCCTATGGGCCTGGGAATTATTTCCGGATTATATTTGCTGAACTTTTCCATGGAAACCTCCATTTTACTAGCCAGTATGTTCGCATCGCATACATTGATCGCCTACCCCATCATCAGCAAGCTGGGCATTGCGAAAGACAAATCCGTCAGTATTACGGTCGGAGGAACGATGATCACGGACATGCTCGCGCTATTGGTATTGACAATTATCGTCGGTATGGCCACAGGCCAGATCGACACCAGGTTCTGGACACAACTCAGTATTTCGATTGTTGTTTTTGTACTATTTGTTATTCTGGTGTTTCCACTTGTGGGCCGCTGGTTTTTCAAGCGCGTGCAGGACAGTATTTCTCAATACATTTTCGTCTTGGTCATGGTTTTCCTCGGCGCTTACCTAGCCGAATTGGCCGGCATCGAATCGATCATCGGTTCGTTTCTGGCCGGATTATCTCTGAACCGGTTGATTCCCCGCTCTTCTCCCCTGATGCACAGGGTGGAATTCATCGGAAACGCTATTTTTATTCCTTTTTTCCTCATCGGGGTAGGAATGTTGATAGACTACCGGGCTTTCTTTACCAGTCTGGATACCCTGAAAGTAGGAGGTGTGATGATCATTGTCGCTACGGCAGCCAAATATGCAGCCGCCTGGCTCACACAGAAAACTTTCCGGATGTCAGCAGACCAAAGGCGCATCATTTTCGGTTTGAGCAACGCGCAAGCTGCAGCCACGCTGGCTGCCGTATTGGTAGGATATAACGTTGTCCTAGGCCAGACTCCCGAAGGCCAGCCTATCCGCCTGCTCAACGAAAGTGTGCTAAACGGTACAATCCTGATGATCCTTGTCACTTGTACGATGGCGTCCTTTGCAGCCCAGCAAGGAGCACACAACATCGCCGCACACAGCAAGCCGGAAAAGAACAACGATAAATGCAATAATGAACGGATTCTGATTCCGATAAGCAACGAAGACACAGCCGAAGAACTGATCAATCTAAGTCTTGCAACCAAGTCCTCAAAGAATACAGACCAATTATATGCCCTGAACATCTTGGACAATCAAGCAGCCGAAAATAAACAGCAATTAAAGAAATCCCACCGATTGCTAGAAAATGCAGCGTTAAACGCAGCCGCCACCGACACCCGTCTGCAAAGACTTATGCGCTATGACCTGAATGTCACCAATGCCATTCTAAGCGTAATCCTGGAACACCATATTACCGACCTGATTTTAGGACTGCACAAAGAAAAAGGAATACCGACTTCTTTCCTGGGACGGATCACCGAAGGAGTATTGGAACACAGCGACGTTACCACCTTTATTTACAAACCGACTCAGCCGCTTTCAACAATGAAACGTCATCTGGTGGTGATACCCGAAAGAGCGGAAAAAGAAGCAGGTTTCCCGCAATGGGTCAACCGGATTTGGAACGTTATTCAGAATACCGGAGCAAAAGCTTTGTTTTACGGGGCCCCGGAAACGCTGGAACAACTGAAAGCCGTGAGCGGCAAGCAAAGCGGGGAAACAGAATTCGTGGAATTCAACGATTGGGAGGAGTTTCTGATTATTTTCCGGGATGTTCATCCTGACGATAACCTATGGGTGATTATGAGCCGCAGCAACGGACTTTCCTACAATCCGCACATGAGCCGTATCCCCGGATACTTAAACAAATATTTTCAGCACAACAGCTTTATTCTCATTTATCCGCTACAGGCCAATGTAACCGACAATCGGTATCTGATTTGATTCAGGCAAGAGTCATAAACAGGGTCTCCCCTTCTTCACGACAAACACCAGAAGCTTCAATTCACCTCCCTGTTATCTCTGCTTCAATCGTTACCGGAATCGGCAAATCCATTCGTCAAAACTGCCGGCTTCCCATCTGCAGGAGAAGCCGGCGTTTCGGTTACCAAATGGAAACTCTTTTTTCAGGAGCCAAATACATCGGATCGCTTTCCTGTACACCAAAAGCCTCATACCAATCGTTGATATGCGGAAGAGCGGCATTCACCCTCCATCGTCCCAAGGAATGTACATCCATCTGAGTCAATAGCCGGATTTGCTCATCCCGGATATTAGCTGCCCAAACATTAGCGTAAGAAAGGAAAAAACGTTGCTCGGGAGTAAATCCGTCTATTTTTTCCAGGGGTGCATTCCGGGTGGCATTGCGGAATGCCTGAAATGCTATCTGTAACCCGCCATGGTCAGCAATGTTTTCTCCCAACGTAAGTTCTCCATTAGCATGTAGCCCTGGCAACACTTCTATCGCATCGAACCAATCTACCAACACTTTTGCGCGGGCTTTAAAATTTTCTGCATCCTCATCGGTCCACCAATCCCTCAAATTTCCATCCTTGTCGTATTGGCGTCCATGGTCATCAAAACCATGAGTCATTTCGTGACCGATCACCACTCCGATTGCTCCATAATTGAAGGCATCATCAGCCTTCATGTCAAAAAACGGATACTGGAGGATTCCTGCCGGAAAACAAATTTCATTCGTAGTCGCATTATAATAAGCGTTCACGGTTTGTGGCGTCATCAACCATTCTGTTTTATCCACTGGTTTTCCGGCCTTGGCGAGCATATAATCAAAATCAAAAGCATTGGAACGCACAATGTTGTCCCAATAGGAATCTTCCAGGATTTCGAGGGAAGAATAATCCCGCCATTTATCGGGATATCCCACTTTAACATAAACCGAAGACAATTTCTCCAAAGCCGAAGCTTTGGTTTTGTCGCTCATCCAATTCAGGGATCGTATACGTTCGCCCAAAGCCTGTTGCAGATTGCCGACCAATTTCACCATCCGCTCCTTAGCGGCTGCAGGAAAATACTTTTCCACATACATTTGCCCCACGGCCTCTCCCATAACCCCGTCTACCGCGGCCACAGCCCGTTTCCACCGGGGCTTCATTTCCTTCACACCAGACAGCACTTTCCCTTTAAATTCAAAATTTCCGGCAACAAAATCGTCACTCAGATAAGGAGCGGCAGCATCAATAACCTTCCATTTCAAATAGGCTTTCTGGGCACCCAGATCAGCTTCATTCAAAATACGGGCCACCTCTTGAATAGGCTCAGGCTGTGCCAGATTCAACTCCTTCAATTCCGGAATACCCAGAGTTGTAAAATATACCTCCCAATCAATTCCCGGGATTTCCTTTTTCAATTCTTCAAGGGTCATCTTATGATAATTGACACGAGGATCACGCAATTTTACCTTTTCGTAAGCAACTTGCGCCAACCGGGTTTCGATAGCCATCACACCGGCTGCAGCTTGCTCCGCCTCCTGTTCAGCATACCCGGCCAACATAAACATTTTCACCATGTGCTGCTGATATTTCGTCCGAATCTCCTGACTATGCTCATCTTCCTTCAGGTAATAATCGCGGTCCCCCAAACCCAAACCGCCCTGATAGGTCTGAAGCAGATTCATACTGCTATTCATATCATCTGCCCCGATATAGATTTCAAAATAAGGCTGAAAACCCTGGCGGGTCATCTCTGCGATCAACTTCGGTAATTCCTTGCGGTCTTTAACCCCGGCGATACGGGCCAATTGAGGCGCCATAGGCTTCCATCCGTCCGCATTCAGTCTGCTGCTATCCATCGCCATATGGTAAAGAGTACCGATTTTTTGGGTTATCGTCCCGGCATCAGCTTTTTGACCGGCCAGTTCCTCTATCAATTTCTTCAATTGTTCCCGGTTATTCTCGGCCAGCAAATCGAATGAACCGAAGCGACCATATTCGTCGGTCAACGGATGTGCTTCCCTCCACCCTCCGCAGGCAAACTGATAAAAGTCAGCTTTGGGCGAAACCGTTGTGTCGAGATTAACCATGTCTATTCCCCCTGTCTGCACCTCTTTCTTGCCATCGCAAGCTACAGTCGCTAAAGCCAGGGCCAAAACGGGTAAATAAAATTTAGTGTTCATCTGAAATAAGATTTTTATCTGTTCGATATTATTTTTGAAAAACAGTCCGCAACAAACATGTAAGAATAAAGACAGTAAAATGCAAATAAAATAATTTTCAACATCTTACAATACAAACTATACAACAATTTTTTCGGAATACAAAAGTATAACAATTCTCTAAAAGACCAAACAAGACTGACCAGACCGACTTACTAAAAAATCGCCCGATCCACACTTACGGCTTCAGAACTCAAGGTCTGCCATCCGACATTCCGGCAATTATGCACACTTTAAAGAACCTGCAAACGGGAAAACGACAGGAGTCCAGCCATTCCTTCAGCCACCACACACCCGAAGAGTATGAAAATTGCATCACTACTTTCCCTTAACAGCCAGCCAGACTGTCTATTCTGTTTGAACATATAGCAAATATCTGTTTTAGAATCCGAAAGTAAAGCTCGTCAATACCCTACCCGCCGCATTCGAAAACATATCCACCAGCTCAGCTAAATTCATGCAAGTAAATGCTACAATTGCCGTAATGACTATCATTAACAGAACCTGAACTAACAATTGTTGACCTTTTGTTTTCATGACTAAAAGATTTAATGGTGAAATCATCTCTTTTTTACTTGTGTTGAATTTACAAAAGCACTTTCACATTAACAAGAATTTAATAAATAAATTTTATTTTTTAACATCTTGGTTAAAAACATCAGATTTTTC
Source organism: uncultured Odoribacter sp. (assembly GCA_964564205.1). Taxonomy (GTDB): domain Bacteria; phylum Bacteroidota; class Bacteroidia; order Bacteroidales; family Marinifilaceae; genus Odoribacter. The sequence continues at coordinate 17,436 of CAZMAE010000141.1, forward strand.
CAGGAAAATGGAAGTATAGAAATTTTTTATATCTTCGCGCTTCGGTTTTAACCCACAAAGCTATGATCAAACATATTGTTCTTTTTAAATTCAAAGTTTGTGAACAGAAAGAAAAATTGATCCGGGAAATAAAGACGGCATTAGAAACATTGCCTGCAGTCATTCCTGAATTAATCGAAATTCACGTCGGCATCAATGTAAATGAAGCCGAAAAATGGGATATGAGTCTGGAAGCTCTGGTGCAAAACCTGCACGATCTGGAGGTTTATGCCAATCATCCGGCACATCAGCAGATCGTAAAATCGTTGATTGCTCCGATCAAAGAAAACCGGGCTTGTGTCGATTTCCAGATATAAAACATATATCCGGCTCTATTCATCCGGCATTCACAGCCGCGTGTGCTTGCTTAACCACGTAAAAAACAAGAAATATGCAAAAAAATGTCAGCCTCCCCTTTATGTTGATGGGGATCCTTTTCAACGTCTGTCTGGTAGCCTCCAACCTATTGGAGACCAAAGTAATCCAAATCGGTCCTGTCACTGCAACGGCAGGTCTCATCGTTTTCCCCATTTCTTATATCATCAACGACTGCATAGCCGAAGTATGGGGTTTTAAGAAAGCCCGTCTGATCATCTGGAGTGGGTTTGTCATGAATTTTCTGGCCATAGGCTTTGCCCGCTTAGCCATTCTTCTACCGGCAGCACCTTTTTGGGAAGGAGAAGAGAGTTTTAATTTTGTTTTCGGCCTGGCACCCCGGATTGCCGTTGCGAGCCTGCTGGCCTTTCTGGTCGGTTCATTCCTGAATGCCTATATTATGAGCAAAATGAAGATTGCCAGTCAAGGAAAACATTTTTCACAACGTGCCATTCTCTCTACACTGGCCGGAGAGAGTGCAGATTCGCTGATTTTCTTTCCGATCGCCTTCGGCGGCCTCATTCCTATTTACAACCTGCTCCTCATGATCGGAACCCAGGCTTTACTGAAATCTTTGTATGAACTGATCATATTGCCCGTTACGATTTATGTTGTCAATTACATTAAAAAAGCCGAACAAACCGACGTTTATGATCAGAACATCTCCTACCATATCCTCAAAATCAAAGATGTCTGACCGGATAATACAGCAAAAATTTCATTCAGCCTGATATCAATCATAAATCAAGCCATCAGATAAAATTTAAAATTTATTTGATACCTTTGCCACGCATGCGAAAAATACTATGAATTCATTATTACAAACAGCAATTACTGCTGCCCTTAAAGCCGGAGAAGAGATATTGCGGATATACAACGGCCCGGTTTCTGATTTTGAAATCGAAAAAAAGTCAGACCATTCTCCACTGACCATTGCGGACCGTAAATCCAACGAAATCATCATGGAATATCTGAAAAACACTCCTTACCCGGTCATCAGCGAAGAAAACAAAGCGGTCGGTTATGATTCAAGACGTTCCTGGACAACGGTATGGATTGTCGATCCCTTAGATGGCACAAAGGAATTTATACAGAAGAACGGTGAATTTACAATCAATATCGCTTTGATAGATAAAGGCCAACCCATCCTGGGAGTAATTTACATCCCGGTCGCCCGAACGCTCTATTACGGAACCCTCTGCGAAGGGGCTTACAAAATCGCACCGATTAGTTATGCCAAGGCCCCCGACTGGACTGAACTGGCAGAAAAGGCCTTGCCTTTACCCCTTCCCCGCAAGGATTCTTCTTTTGTCGTGGTTGCCTCCCGTTCACATCTGAATATGGAAACCGAGAAATTCATTGCCAGTTTGAAGCAGGAGCATCAAGAGCTCAAATTCACCAGTATCGGCAGTTCCATCAAAATATGTCTGGTAGCCGAAGGTACTGCCGATATCTATCCCCGTTTTGCCCCCACGATGGAATGGGACACCGCCGCAGGACATGCCATTGCCAAAGCTGCCGGTAAAGAATTATACCAGCAGGACGAGAAAACGCCTCTGACCTACAATAAAGAGAATTTATTAAACCCCTGGTTTATTGTGAAGTCTCTCAGTTGAATCACCCCCCTTAATCCTTTTATTCATTTACAAATACTTTAATAATGGCCGAAAACATATACCCGATTTTTGAAAACATGCTGCAACGGAAAGACCGGGAAGCTTTACTGAAACAAAAAGGCATTATGATTTGGTTTACAGGTCTGTCGGGATCCGGCAAAAGCACCTTAGCCATTGCTCTCGAACGGGAGCTCTATAAAAAAGGCATTCTTTGCCGTATCCTGGACGGAGACAATATCCGCAGCGGCATCAACAACAATTTAGGCTTTTCAGAAGCCGACCGTACAGAAAATATCCGGCGCATTGCAGAAGTATCCAAACTATTTGTAGACTGCGGCATCGTCACCCTGGCAGCCTTCATTAGCCCCACAAACGCCATCCGGCGCATGGCCTGTGAAATCATCGGCAGTAAGGATTTTTTTGAAGTGTATGTCAGCACCCCGATAGAAGAATGCGAAAGAAGAGACATAAAAGGATTATATGCTAAGGCCCGACGGGGCGAAATCAAGGACTTTACCGGAATTTCTTCACCCTTCGAAAGTCCGGAACATCCGTTTATCACGATCGATACTTCCCGGCAATCGTTAGAGTATTCTGTAAAAATATTGCTGGAAGCCATCCTTCCGAAAATTCATGAAGAAAATAAGCGGTAAAAATACTGATGCATGTCTCAATCAGGACGCATAAATTTGTAAACCCAAGTAACACCGCTGAGACAGGCATCAAAATATGATCCATGCTCAGCCCCAAGCATTGAAACATGTCAGCATATAAACTAAGTCACTTAAAAGAACTGGAAGCCGAGTCCATTCACATTATCCGTGAAGTGGTAGCAGAATTCGAAAATCCGGTAATGCTCTATTCGATAGGAAAAGATTCTTCTGTTATGGTCAGGCTGGCCGAGAAAGCTTTTTACCCGGGAAAAGTTCCTTTCCCGCTCATGCATATCGATTCGAAATGGAAATTTAAAGAAATGATTGAATTCCGGGACCAATATGCCCGGGACAACCATTGGCATCTCATTGTGGAATCGAACATGAAATGTTTTCACGAAGGGGTAGGTCCCTTCACCCACGGCAGCAAAGTCCACACAGACCTCATGAAAACCCAGGCGCTACTTCATGCCTTGGACAAATATAAATTCGATGCCGCTTTCGGAGGCGCCCGAAGAGATGAAGAAAAATCCCGTGCCAAAGAACGGATTTTCTCTTTTCGGGATAAGTTTCATCAATGGGACCCCAAAAATCAGCGTCCCGAATTGTGGAATCTTTATAATGCACGGATTCACAAAGGAGAATCCATACGGGTATTTCCCCTGTCCAACTGGACTGAATTGGACATCTGGCAATATATCCGAATGGAAAACATCCCCATCGTCCCGCTCTATTTTGCCAAGGAACGGCCCATTGTGGAAATCGACGGAAATCTAATCATGCCCGATGACGACCGGCTGCCCGAACAATACCGCGACAAAGTGCAAATGCGAAAAGTAAGATTTCGTACGCTGGGTTGCTGGCCCCTCACGGGAGCCGTAGAATCCGAAGCCGATACCATCGAAAAAATCGTGGAAGAAATGATGACCACCACCAAATCAGAACGCACTACGAGAGTCATTGACTTCGACCAGGATGCCAGCATGGAACAGAAAAAAAGAGAAGGATATTTTTAGTGAAAAGATTATAGACGAAAGATAAGCAATCTATCCATTTTAAACTACAAATTTCAAATACAGGCATTGCAATCATGGAAAAATTAAATATAAAAGAATTCCTGGATCAAGATGAAAAAAAAGACCTTTTACGGCTTTTGACCGCAGGGTCGGTAGATGACGGGAAATCCACATTGATCGGACGATTGCTTTTCGACAGTAAAAAACTTTATGAAGACCAGCTGGATGCACTGGAAAGAGATACCCAACGCTACGGCAATGCGGGCGACAATATCGATTACGCTTTATTACTGGACGGTTTGAAAGCCGAAAGAGAACAAGGGATTACCATCGACGTGGCCTATCGCTACTTTTCTACCAACAAACGGAAGTTTATCATTGCCGACACCCCGGGACACGAACAATACACCCGTAATATGATCACCGGCGGATCGACAGCCAACCTGGCGATTATTCTGGTGGATGCCCGATCGGGAGTGATCACCCAAACCCGGCGTCACACTTATCTCATTTCTTTACTGGGGATCAAGCATGTAGTGCTGGCCGTAAACAAAATGGATCTGGTAGGTTACAATCAGAATGTTTTTAACCGCATCGTAAGCGACTACCGCGACTTTGCGACTCCCCTGAACATCCCGGACATCACCTGTATTCCCCTATCTGCCCTCAAAGGTGACAATGTTGTTGAACCATCAGAAAATATGACATGGTATACTGGTAAATCATTATTGGAATTTCTTGAAACAGTCCAAATTGGCAGTGATCAGAATTTCACCGATTTCCGTTTTCCGGTGCAGTATGTACTGCGCCCCAACCTGGATTTCCGGGGATTCTGCAGTAGCGTTGCTTCAGGCATTGTCCGAAAAGGGGACGAAGTGATGGCGCTACCTTCAATGAAACGATCACGGATAAAATCGATAATCACTTACGAGGGAGAAACAGATTATGCTTTCCCGCCTCAGGCTGTCACCCTTACCCTGGAGGATGAAATCGATATCTCCCGTGGAGAAATGCTGGTGCATCCAGACAATTTACCCATCATCAACCGCAATTTTGAAGCGATGTTGGTATGGATGGATGAGAAAAAAATGAATCCTGAGGAACAGTTTTTTATAAAACATACCACCAGCCTCACCCGGGTGAAGATCGATAAAATCAAATATAAGGTAAATGTCAACACCATGGAGCAATTTCCCGGCGAGACTCTGGAACTAAACGAAATTGCCCGGGTGATTTTCACCACAGGCAAACCTTTATTTTTCGATCCGTATGTCAAAAACAAAAATACCGGAGCTTTTATTCTGATCGATCCTATAACCAACAATACCTGTGCTGTCGGAATGATTATCGATAAGGCGGAAATAAAAGACTTTCAGGAATTCGAAATTCCTGAAATCCATCTGTCCAGACTCGGTATCTCTTCCGAACATTACGAAGCCGTGGAAAAAGTAGCCCGGGAACTGGACAGAATGGGAATAAGCATAAAAATCATCCGATAGCAAGAGCCCCAATCAGTGCTCTTCTCAACGATTACACTAAAAATTATTAATCACTCATTGTTAATCGCTAATCATCACTTCAATATGGGTTTACTCGAATTTCAAAAACTACCGGTGAATACTTTGGTGGGGGCAGACTGGAAAACATTTAAAGAAATCACAAAGGGACAAAAAATAGCAAAAGGATACAAAACAAAATATCAGCTGACCAAAGCCATATGCTGGCTGATGAGTTCACTAAAGCACATACAGGAGCGCAAATACAGGAAATTTCTGAAGGACAGGGCAATCAATGAGGAGCCTGTTTTTATTCTGGGTCATTGGCGCAGCGGAACCACTTTTGTGCATAATGTGCTGGCCCATGACAAGCACTTCGGTTATACCACAACCTATCAAACCGTTTTTCCTCATCTGATGATGTGGGGTCAACCCCTGTTCAAGAAGACAATGGCCTGGCTGATGCCTGACAAACGACCGACCGACAATATGGAACTGAATGTCGACCTGCCACAGGAAGAAGAGTTTGCCTTATCCAACATGATGCCTTATTCGTATTACAATTTTTGGTTTCTACCCCAGAATATGCTGGAATATTGCGACCGTTTTCTGACCATGAAAACAGCAACGGCACAGGAACGCCAAATTTTCAAAGATGCCTTCCTGAAACTGATTAAAATCTCTTTGTGGAATACCAAGGGTAAACAATTCCTCAGTAAAAATCCGCCACATACAGGGAAAGTGAAAGAAATTCTGGAAATGTTCCCGAATGCGAAATTTATTTACCTGATGCGCAACCCTTATACCGTCTTTGAATCGACCCGCAGTTTTTTCAACAATACCATCCTGCCGCTGCAACTTCAGAAAATATCTGCTGAAGAGATGGAAAATAATATACTGGAAGTTTATACCCGTTTATACCATACTTACGAAGAAGAAAAGAAACTCATTCCGAAAGACAATCTCATCGAAATCAAGTTCGAAGATTTCGAAGCCGATGCATTGGGGATGACCGAAAAAATCTACCAGACCCTGGCTATTCCCGGTTTTGAAGATGCCAAAGCCGACATAACCGCCTACCTGAACAAGAAAAAGGGCTATAAGAAAAACACTTATCAATACGAGCCTCGCACCGTTAAACTGGTGGAAAAACATTGGGCCTACGCACTGAAACAATGGAATTATAAACTCTGAGGAGCCGCCTGAGGACAATAGCCGAAATTGTTTTCAGACAATCATGTTCGTCACACGGTTGACCGTTACTAAAGTTCCGAATTCGTCCCGGATTTCAACTTGTACTACATGAGTACGCCTGCCCCGGTGTATAAAGAAACCTTTGGCTGTAACGTATTTTCCCTGAGCCTGTTTTATATGATTTCCGTTGACTTCGATACCGAAAACATGAAACCGAAGTTCTTCAGGCAACGACATGGAACTCAAGGCCCCCCCTACCGTTTCGGCCAATGCCATATTGGCTCCACCGTGCAAAGCCCCGTCCGGACGACACGTTCGCCGGTCGATCGGCATCCGCATTTCCAGCCATCCTTCACCTGCAGCTATAAATTCCATACCCAAATGATCGACCAAAGTATTACGGCAATTTGCCGTCAATTGCGCCAAATACTCTTCCATAAAATCTATTTTTTCTACCTATAACCTACTGACTCGCAACCACTTCTTAATTCGCAGAAAATCATCCTTTTTTCACGCTTCTTCTTTTACAATTCCAGCTCATCAAAAGTAGAACATTCTTCTCGAAAATCCATACCCTATTTTTAGAATTAATTTGTTTTCCAGACCATCAAATATCGCATGATTAATTAATCTCAGGAGAACCCCTTCATATTCGATAAAATTTCCGTACATTTGTAATAAGCAGCATAAAAATATATATTCCGATTAATATACTGTAAATCATCAAAATACTATGACACCACTTCAGGAAGGCGATCAGGCTCCTTTTTTCAAAGGGCTGAATCAGGCAGGCAAAGAAATCAGCCTGAACGACTATAAAGGGAAGAAATTGATTCTCTATTTTTATCCCAAGGACAATACCTCCGGTTGTACCGCCGAGGCTTGCAGCCTGAACGAGAACTACGACACATTGACCTCACAAGGTTATGAAGTGGTCGGGGTAAGCCCTGATACGGCCTCTTCACATCAAAAATTCATCACAAAATACAACCTCTCGTTCAATTTAATTGCGGACACTGAAAAAAACATCCTGCAGGATTACGGAGTCTGGGGCGAGAAATCCATGTACGGCCGTAAGTATATGGGCGTATTCCGGACCACTTTCGTCATCAGCGAAAATGGGATCATCGAAAAAGTAATCACCAAAGTAAATACTAAAAACGCCGCGGCTCAAATCCTGAAATAAGCAGGAACAGCCCGGCCAGAGACACCACTTATAATAGCAGAACATTTATGAATCATTAAAAACAGAACTATATGGCAGAAAAAGAAAAAAATCTTGAAAAACTTAAAGCACTTCAATTGACCCTCGACAAGATCGAAAAGAACTTCGGAAAAGGAAGCATCATGAAACTTGGCGACAATCAAATTGAAAATATCCCGGTGATTCCTTCGGGCTCCATTTCACTGGATAAAGCCCTGGGTGTCGGCGGTTATCCCAAAGGACGAGTTATCGAAATTTACGGTCCGGAATCTTCAGGTAAAACAACCCTGGCCATTCATGCTATTGCCGAAGCGCAGAAGCAAGGAGGCATTGCAGCGATTATCGATGCCGAACATGCCTTCGACCGCAGTTATGCCGAAAAATTGGGAGTAGACGTTGAAAATCTGTTTATATCACAACCAGACAACGGAGAACAAGCCCTTGAAATCGCCGACCAGCTGATCCGTTCGGCCGCCATAGACATCATCGTGATTGATTCGGTGGCAGCCTTGACCCCCAAAGCCGAAATCGAAGGTAATATGGGCGACAGCGTAATGGGTTTACAAGCCCGTCTGATGTCGCAAGCTTTACGCAAACTGACCAGCACGATCAGCAAAACCAACACCTGTTGCATTTTTATCAATCAGTTACGGGATAAAATCGGAGTGATGTTCGGCAATCCGGAAACCACAACCGGCGGTAATGCCTTAAAGTTTTATTCTTCCGTACGTCTGGACATCCGGAAAATCGGACCGATAAAGGACGGAGAAGAAATTCTGGGCAACCATACCCGGGTAAAAGTGGTAAAGAATAAAGTTGCACCTCCTTTCCGGAAAGCAGAATTCGACATCATGTACGGTGAAGGTATTTCCATCTCGGGCGAAATTGTGGACCTGGGAGTAGAATACAATATCATCAAAAAAAGCGGCAGCTGGTTTTCCTACGGCGAAAACAAGCTGGGGCAAGGACGTGAAACAGTAAAACAGCTGATCATGGACAATCCCGAACTGGCCGCGGAATTGAAACAAAAAATCGTCAATGTCATCAACGGAACAACGCAGGAGCCTCTTGCTCCGGAAACTACATCCGACGAAGATTAACATGTGCTAAACCCAGTATGCGGAGAATGTGGAAAATATGGATTTTTCACATTCTTCTTGCCTACTGATTGATTGATATCCTATGAAAAAAACATTATACCTCGTATTATTCGTATTATCCCTTATGGCCTGTACTGATAAAAACGAAACGACAACCGGCAAGGGATACAAAACCCCGGCAAATTTAAAACTCACTTCAGACGTGATGACACCGGAAGTTCTCTGGTCTTTCGGCAGAATCGGCAACGTCTGTGTATCACCGGACGGCAAACAAGCTGTGTATGACGTAACTTATTTCAATAAAGAAGAGGATCGCGGATACACGGATTTGTATGTGATGAATCTCCTGGACGGTAAATCCATTCAGGTAACCGATACCGACTTTAATGAATCGGACGCCAATTGGACGCCTGACGGAAAAGCCATCAGCTATCTGGCTAAGGGACAATTGTGGGAAATGAATCCCGATGGGAGTCATCCCCGTCAGATCACCGACATAAAAGGAGGAATCAACGGCTACCTCTATGCTCCGGACATGTCTAAAATAGTTTTCCTCAAGGACGTACAACTAGAACCCAGCGTGCAGGATCTGCATCCGGACCTTCCGAAAGCCAAAGCCCGGATTATCAACGACCAATTCTACCGCCATTGGAATGACTGGGTCGATGCTTACACCCATCTGTTTATCGCTCCTTATTCTCCTTCGCAAAAAATCACGCAAGGTAAGGATATTATGGAAGGTGAACACTGGGAATCTCCCGTACGTCCCTGGGGCGGCACCGAGCAAATCGCATGGACCAAAGACGGGAAAAAACTCATTTATACCTGCCGTAAAAAAACAGGCATCGAATATGCAGAATCAACCAATACCGATCTGTATGCCTATGACCTGGAAAACAACAAAACCGTCAACCTCACCGAAGGCATGATGGGATACGACAAGAATCCGGCGGTCTCTCCCGACGGAAAATATTTAGCCTGGGAAAGCATGGAGCGCGATGGCTATGAAGCGGACAAAAACCGGATCTATGTCATGGATCTCACTTCAGGCGAAAAACAAGATTTCAGTGAAGGATTCGACCAAAATGCCGAAGGATTGAAATGGGGGGACAACCACACCCTTTGGTTTATATCCGACTGGCACGCCACAGATGAGATCTATTCGCTGGACATTCTCAATGGACAGATCACGAAACACACCGACGGAATACATAATTACACCTCCGTGATCCCAGTCGGCGACCAGCTCATCGCAACCAAAGTCTCTATGAGCAAACCCACGGAAATATACAAGGTAGACCCGAAAACCGGCCAGGACGAAGAATTATCTTTCGTCAACAAAGCCCTCCTCGACCAACTCACTATGGGAAAAGTGGAAAAACGATGGATAAAGACAACCGACAACAAAGACATGTTAGTATGGATGATTTATCCTCCCCACTTCGATGCAAACCAGAAATATCCCGCCATCCTTTATTGCGAAGGAGGCCCCCAAAGCACGGTCAGCCAGTTCTGGAGCTACCGGTGGAATTTCCAGCAAATGGCAGCCAACGGTTATATCATCGTAGCTCCCAACCGACGAGGTCTACCCGGTTTCGGTCAGGAATGGCTGGAACAAATCAGCGGAGACTATTCCGGTCAGAACATCAAGGATTATTTGTCCGCCATCGATGAAGCTAAAAAAGAACCTTACATCGACGAAAACCGGTTAGGATGCGTAGGCGCTTCTTACGGCGGCTACTCGGTGTATTATCTGGCAGGACATCACGACAAACGCTTCAAGGCATTTATCGCTCATTGCGGTATCTTCGACCTGAAAATGCAATACTACACCACCGAAGAAATGTGGTTCGCCAACTGGGACATGGGCGGAGCCCCCTGGGAAAAAGACAATAAGACAGCCCAGCGCACCTTCGCCAATTCTCCCGACCTGTTTGTCGGAAATTGGGATACTCCTATCCTGGTGATCCACGGACAAAAAGATTTCCGGATCGACGTGTCACAGGGAATGGCCGCTTTCAATGCCGCCCGGATGAGAGGAATTCCCGCACAATATCTTTATTTTCCCGATGAATGCCATTGGGTGACCGGATGCCAAGACGGCATTCTCTGGCAGCGCACTTTCAAAGACTGGCTGGATAAATGGCTGAAACAGGCAAATTAACGTCTGTAAAAAATCTTCGGTTCGGCGACTGAACCGAAGATTTTTTTATCACCCCGGAACGTGCCTGGTGCCGATAGCCCGCCAGAACAGCTAAAATTTCATACTCCACCTTGTTCACCGAAGCCCTCAAATTTTCTGTTCATTTTTCAACCGCCCCTCAAAAAATTTCAAAATCACCATTTACCTTTCAAAGATCTCCGGGCAATCGCTAAAAAATAAAATCCCGGAAAAATTTGTTGCATTTTTAACAAACACACCCGACAATTTTCCTGAAATTTTATTTTATTGGGTAATTTTCATTATTTTTGAGGCAATAATGAATAATTAACAATTCATATACCTATAAAACAACTATACATTTATGAAAAAAATCAGTTTAATTTTCCTTTTGCTGACCACTTTCACCTGCCTTATTTTCGGGCAGGCAGATCTCCGCGCAATCAATCGGCCGATTGATTTATTAAATCAGGCCAATGCGGACATCGAAAACGGGAATTACAAAGAAGCAGTTCAGAAATTAATTGCCAGTATCCGTTTGAATCCACAACTGCGCGAAGCTTATTCTTCGCTGAATACCGCTTGTTCCCACACCAATCAGATCTCGATCCTTAAGTCATATCTGATCAAGGCAGCTGCCATTTTTGAAGAAGATGACGAAATCTGCTACTACCTGGGAAATATTTACCAGCACGAAAACAATTTGTCCAAAGCGATCCAGGAATACACAAAAGCCATCCAATACTCGAAAAAGAACGGAGAGGAATTCGGACTGGTATATGCTTATTACCAAAACCGGGCAAACTGTTACCTGAAAACCAACGAATTTACCAAAGCCATACCGGATTTCAACTATGCTCTGAAACTGAACAAGGATAACGGAGCAATCTACGCCAACCGGGGAATTGCCTATTACAAAACGGGAAAAAGAGAGCAAGCCTGCCGGGATTGGAAAAAAGCCAGCCAGCTGGGAGTCAGCAGCGCTTCGGTATATGTCCGCAAATATTGCCGGTAAAATTATAATGTATCTTTACCGGAATAGGTCTGGTTGTTTTCGGATTTTCTCCCGTATCTTTTTGGAAAAACATACGGGAGAAATTTTCATTTGGTAGTACCAAATGGAAAAAACAAGCGCTTGTTTTTCCAAAAAGATACGGACGGATTTTTTGGAAGATACGGATGAATTTCTGGTTGAAGATTGTTGAAAATGTACTCCTCATTGTTCTAAAATTTTTTTGGTTCAAATTTAATTCGTGAAGAGTCCGTCGCCGATACGCAAAACGGAGAGGAACGCCGCAATCTTTGCACACTTCGGATTTTCTTGCGTGAGTTGTCGGTAACTCACTGCCCTACACAAAGACCGGTCATGCCAAGCCCTCCAGGGCATGCTACGCATGGATGACCGGCAGCAAGAGCTATACCGACTGGTTGAGAGTTGGGTCAATCTCGATTTAGGTAACGCATGACGAAAACAGGAAATTGATTTCAGAAAAAGAAAAGTCCATAACTTAATGATTTTCAGCGAAGTTATGAACTCTATAAGGTACGCGAAAACACGCAGTTATACTATCGTAAAACCAAGTTTACTAAGTTGCTTTTGGTAATCGACCATGTGTTTTTTTATGGTCGTAAGTGTGGAATAAGAGAATATCTGATGAAAGTATGCTAGTTCGTTAATGAACGCAGCCGTTGAATCGACACATTCAGTATATCCAGATACTGTCTTGGCACCAACGTTTCTTTTGAAACGTCGGATGATTTCCTCTTCGCAATTCAATGTCTCACAAGAGCCGAAATGGATATGGCGACTTATGAAAGACTCATAAGGTGCAGCCATTTCGGCCAAGTCATCAAAAGAAACCTTGTTTTTACCATTTTGAGAGAGACACAGATTTTCAGGTTCACCATGAAAACAGAAATACACAACTCCAAACTTGTTTTGGAAGTGTTTATCGCCTATCTTCTTGAGATAGTACTCAAGTTCCTAGCGAGTTGCAATTTGACGATAGATGTAATCTATCCCCAT
>CAZMAE010000142.1:0-5246 GCA_964564205.1 uncultured Odoribacter sp.
TGATAGATCGGGTAAGAAACACGGGTGTTTTCGGTTACCGATTTGTCATTGAAATCAATTTTTCCATTGGCGTCGACAGTTACATTTTCCAACAGCGCATCACGGGTAATTGCATTGTAGATGTCCGGTTCGCTTTCTTTGTCCAGGTTGATTACTTTGGCATAACATCCGCCTTCGTAGTTGAATACGCCTTCGTCGTCCCAGCCGTGTTCGTCGTCGCCGATCAACAGACGCTTCGGATCGGTGGACAAAGTTGTTTTTCCGGTTCCCGACAATCCGAAGAAGATCGCGGTGTTTTTACCTTCCAGGTCGGTATTGGCGGAACAGTGCATGGAAGCGATTCCGCGTAGCGGATTCAGGTAGTTCATGATAGAAAAAATACCCTTTTTCATTTCTCCGCCATACCATGTATTCAGGATCACCTGTTCGCAGGTCTTCAGGTTGAATACGGTTGCTGTTTCTGAATTCAAGCCCAGTTCTTTGTAATTCTCGACTTTGGCTTTCGCTGCATTGAAGGATACGAAATCGGGTTCTCCGTAGTTTGCTAATTCTTCATCGGTAGGACGGATGAACATGTTCTTTACGAAATGGGCCTGCCAAGCCACTTCCATGATGAAGCGAACCTTCAAACGGGTGCCTTCGTTTGCTCCGCAAAAGGTGTCGACAACATACAGTTTCTTGCCCGATAATTCCTTTACCGCTTTGGCTTTCAGATCGGCCCAGGCTTCTTCTGAACAAGGTTTGTTATCGTTTTTGTATTCCTCGGAGGTCCACCATACACTGTTTTCGCTGGCTTCGTTCTTTACAAAGAATTTGTCTTTCGGGGAACGGCCGGTATAAATACCCGTCATCACGTTTACTGCTCCCAGCTCAGTCAACTGACCTTTTTCGTATCCGGTCAGGGCAGGATTGGTTTCATCTTTAAACAACTCTTCGTAGGAAGGATTGTGAAGGATTTCTTTCACATCCGTAATGCCATACTTGCTTAAATCTAATTTTGTCATAATAGTAAATTTATTTAAATGCTGATTAATACTTTTTTTCCGTAATTTCGGTGCAAATGTAAGAAAGTTTTCTTACTTAAAGCCTTTTCATCAGGATTAAACCGGAGGTTTAACATTTATTAAATTTTAAACTGGTGCCGTTCTGCCATCAATCGGACGTATTTTTCCTGATAGTTGCGGTGAATTAAGTGGTGGAAAAGAGAAGTGTCTATCTTGCTTTCCGCCTTGTAAACAAGCAGATGTCTGGCAACAGCAGCAAGTATTGCGGTTTGCTGATAAGGAATGTCGCTGGCTTGCCATTCCTCTGCCAATAAGGATAAACCGGGATGTTTACAAAGGTAGAGAGAACCAAAATATTCTGCTACTTCAAAACTTAAACAGGTTTGCAATAATTGCGTAATTTTTTCTTTATTCAAGTCCATCGGCAGGAGCATACAGGCTACGATTTGCTCTTCTCTTCGCCGGGTGTCCCACAGTAAGAGGGCAAGTTGCAGATCGGCCTCATAATGAGCAGCCAATTCTTTCAGGGATACATAACTGGCCCCTATCTGACGGCTGATGTCCGCTCCTACTGTTTTCAGACTGTCGATGGTCCCTCCGCTTTGAAGACGGTGAATCTGGCGGAGGATTTTCCGGTATCTGGCGTCCAGTTCCTGGTCAATTATCGTGAATTCCATCAGTGATGAATTTGTTGTAAGTGTGCTTTGCAAAATTAACAAATGTTTTTGTTTTGACGGGGTTTTTTCCTAACATTGTGCCTCCGAATGGATGTATAATTTTTTTTTATAAAGAGTGTAAATGAACAAATTAATTGTGTTTTTGCTGTTTTGTGGTTTTTCTGGACTGGTTTTTGGTCAAAAGGCCGATTTCCGGAAAGCTGAAAAGTTCAGAAAAGCTGCTTCGGAAGTGGGAAGTTTGAATGTACGACCTCATTTCCTGAAAGATAAGGATCAATTTTGGTTTAGTTACCGGACAAGCGAAGGTACCCGATGGTATTGGGTGGATCCTGCACGGAAAGTCAAACGTTTGTTGTTTGATAATGAATACATGGCGCAGGAATTGACCAAGTTCACTACCAAACCTTATTCCGTCAAATCTCTGCCTTTGAAAGACCTGGAATTCAAGAAAGACGGAAAAACATTGAAGTTTATCGTGGACGAATTTAATTATGAATATGATATAAATTCCAGACAGTTAGTGCAGAAGGATTCGGTCAAGCCTCCGAAAAGGGAGGAGCATTGGGGCATTTATTCGCCGGATAGCGCCTACATTGTGTTTGCCAGGAAACATGATCTCTACCTGATGAAGACCGGGGATAAAGACTCGGTGGAGATCAGGATTACTCACGACGGCGAACCTTTTTATTCTTATGCCAGCAATGAAAGAGATACCAGCAGCAGAAGGACTTGGGCTTCTGCCCGTTGGTTCAAGGATTCCAAAAGGTTTTACGTGGTAAGGTCGGACAATCGCAAGGTGAAGGATTTATGGGTGATCAATGTTTTATCCGGACGGCCTAACCTGGAGACCTACCGTTATTCTATGCCCGGAGATAAAGATATAGCCCAACGGGAGCTTTTTGTTTTTGATGTGGATAGTTTGAAACAGGTAAAGATTGCCACTGAAAAATGGCCTGACCAGTCGTTGAGTGTTTTGCATGCCGGAAAAAATTCAGATAAAATTTATTTTCAGCGCAAAAGAAGGACCTGTGATGAAATCGATATTTGCTATGCCGACACCAGAACGGGAGCATGTAAAGTGTTGATCAATGAAAAATCCAAGCCTTATTTTAATGATCAGTTGTATCATTTGTCGATATTGGAAGAAGGAAAGGACTTGATTTGGTGGTCGGAACGCACGGGTTGGGGCCATTTCTACCATTACGACGGTGAAGGGAATCTAAAAAATGCAATTACCTCCGGTAACTGGGTGGCCGGAAAAATGGTGCGGATTGATACTGTGGGAAGAACCGTTTATTTTGAAGGTTACGGACGAGAAGAAGGAAGGAATCCCTACTATGCCGGTGTTTATAAGGCTAGTTTGGATGAAGAAGGTGTGCGGTTGCTGACTCCCGAAGATGCCAATCACCGGGTGGAAATGTCCGAATCGGCAAAGTATATGGTAGATAATTTTTCCCGGGTGGATTTGGAACCCCGTTCTGTGCTGCGTGATAATAAAGGACGTGTTTTGATGGAATTGGCCGAGCCGGATTTAAAACGCATCTACGAAATGGGATGGAAAATGCCCGAACGGTTTACCGTGAAAGCGCGGGATGGAGTAACCGATCTGTACGGAGTGATGTGGAAACCGGTGGATTTCGATTCTACGAAAAAATATCCGGTGATCTCTTACGTTTATCCGGGTCCGCAGACCGAAGCGGTGCCTTTCGATTTTACAGTCAGCGGCGGCAACAATATGGCATTGGCCCAGCTAGGGTTTGTGGTGGTGAATTTCGGCCATCGCGGAGGAAGTCCGATGCGGGAAAAATGGTACCATACGTACGGATACAACAATTTGCGCGATTATGCCTTGGCGGACGATAAATACGGCATCGAACAACTGGCCGACCGTTATCCGTTCATCGACCTGACGAAAGTCGGAATTTTCGGACATTCCGGGGGAGGATTTATGTCGACTGCTGCGCTTTGCACTTACCCGGATTTTTATACTGCCGCCGTTTCTTCATCCGGTAATCATGATAATAATATCTATAATTTGTGGAGGGGAGAAACTCATCATGGGGTGAAGGAAATCAAAGAAACGGTCAAGGATTCCGTAAAAGGAGACCGTGAAGTGAGTACTTTCAGGAGTAAAATTGCACCGAATGCCGATTTGGCCCGTAATCTGAAAGGTCATTTGTTATTGGTCACCGGAGATATGGATAACAACGTGCACCCCGGAAATACTCTCCGTATGGCCAATGCCCTGATCCAGGCCGGCAAGAATTTCGATTTGGTGATCTTGCCGGGACAAAGACACGGATATCAGGGCAAAGCGAGTGAATTTTATCAGCGGAAAATGTGGTTCCATTTTGCCAAATATTTGTTGGGCGACTCCTCGGCTGACGATTTTTATGAAATAGACGGGTTTAACCGCCGGCATTGAGGAACGGGAAACGGATAAAATGTAACCAATCCATGAATCCTTCGTTTAAACACCATATATAGAGGAAGTTTAATTTTAAAATTTGTTTGTTATGGCCGCTAATATTGGTTTGAACGAAGGACAGGTGAAGTCGAGTAAAAATGTCCTGAATAATTTGTTGTCGGATCATTTTGTTCTGTTGACAAAGACCTGGAATTATCACTGGAATGTTAAAGGTGTGAGTTTCCACTCCTATCATATTTTCATGGAAGAGTTGTACAACGGACTGATCGAAGACATCGACTCTATCGCAGAACGCATCCGGTCGTTGGACGAGCGCCCGATCGGTTCGCTGGCAGGCTATCTGGAGCATAACCGGATTAAGGAGCATTGCGAATCGGAGCCCCTGCCCGAAGCAAAAGAGATGCTGGCCATTCTTAGCCGGGACAATGATACGCTGATCCGGGAAATCCGCAAGGATATCGAACAGCTGGAAAAGGAAGAGGATACCGGTGACGCAGGCACGACTAATTTTCTGGAAGATATGATCGAGAAAAAGGAGAAAACAGCTTGGATGATCAGGGCTTATCTGGAAAAATAGTCCGGGAAAGCAAAACGGAGAGTTGGAGAGGGGAAGACGGCTGTGCTCTATCGGGGCAGACATGAAATAAAGGCTGAAGGCAGAAAAATGCTTTCAGCCTTTGCTGTACGCTGTTGCCGGGAATGGTGAAAGTTTTGTCGAGAGTGCACTACCGGCTGTGGTCCGCCTGGAGCAGCACAATGTTTTCAACATGATGCGTATGGGGAAACATGTCGACGGGCTGCACCGCTCCGACCCGATAAAAGGGGGCCATCAGGTGCAGATCGCGGGCCTGTGTGGCCGAGTTGCAACTGACATAAACGATGCGTTCGGGGGCGGCCTGAAGAATCGTTCGGATTACATCCGGGTGCATGCCTGCCCGCGGAGGATCCGTGATGATGACATCCGGATGTCCGTGTTGCCGGATAAAATCAGCATTCAGTACGTCTTTCATATCACCGGCATAGAACGAAGTATTGGTGATGCCGTTGACGGACGAATTTTCCTTGGCATCGGCGATTGCTTCGGGCACATATTCGATGCCGGTCACCTGGCGGGCTTGCCTGGCGATAAAGTTCGCA
>CAZMAE010000143.1:0-20119 GCA_964564205.1 uncultured Odoribacter sp.
AATGCAAAAGATTATTTGGAACTCGATAAACAATCTGAAAAGGAGATTCAAGAGGAGTGAATTTTGAAATATTGAAGAATATGGAGACATTGAACCGATTACCTTTTAAGGCCCGGAAGGCCGTTTTCGAGAAGCTGGAAAAGATCGTGGACATCGCTTCCCTGACGAAGGAGGAACGCGAGAAGTACGATGAGAGCATCAAGGTCTACCGGGATCACCTGGTGACGATCGCCTATGCCAAGGAGGAGGGGATGGAAAAAGGCCGTGAAGAAGGAATAAAGGAAGGAATAAAGGAAGGAATAAAAGAAGGAATGAAGAAAGGAATGGAGAAAGGAATGAAGAAGGGTCGGGAGGCAGAGAAATTAGAGATTGCCCGTAACATGAAAGCCCTGAATTTTCCAATAGAAGCTATCCTGAAAGCTACCGGTCTTTCCGCGGAAGAGCTGGAAAAGCTATAATCCCACAATTCTTTGGAGGGTGCCGGGATTCCGGGCCGCTCTCATGGTCTTGCATGAGCAAAGGCCGCGCCATTTCTGCCGTTTAATTCGTTTATTCCGGAGATTTTCTATATTTTTGTTTCCCGACTGAAAAAGCAAAAAAATGCAGGTACATGACGGTATAGAAAATTTGCGCATTGTAAATCCGGTTGTCACTATCGGTAGTTTTGACGGTGTACACAAGGGACATGAACAAGTCATCGCATGTTTGAAGCGGGTTGCTGCCGCTTTGCAGGGGGAAACCGTGATTATCAGCTTTGAACCTCATCCCCGGGAGGTGCTTTATCCGATGGAAGAACGTCCGGGAATTCTGACCACTTTGGAAGAAAAGACGGAAATATTGAGTGCTCAGGGCATAGACCATTTGATTATACTTCCTTTTACCCGTTCGTTGGCGGAATTGGATTACAGGGAATTTGTCCGTCATGTTCTGGTGGAACGGGTCGGCGTGAAAGGGTTGGTGGTGGGGTATGACCACCGCTTTGGAAAAGGAAGAGAGGGTACTTTCGATAAATTGAAAGAGCTGTCGGCAAAATACCATTTTTACCTAGAACAGGAAAAAGCCTATCAGGAAAATCAGATCAATATCAGCTCCACCAAAATCAGAAATGCGTTGCAGATCGGTGACATCGGCCGGGTGAACGAATTTCTGGGATATACTTATTCTGTTTCCGGGGAAGTGATTTCCGGGGATAAAATCGGGCGTTCCATGGGGTTTCCTACGGCCAATATCCGGCTGAAAGATGAGCGTAAATTATTGCCGGCTCCGGGAGTATATGCCGTCCGGGTGTGTATCGGGCAGCAAGTGTATCGGGGCATGCTGAATATCGGTGTCCGGCCCACGGTAAGCTGTGCGGGAATTGTACGCCTGGAAGTGAATATTTTTGACTTTTCGCAGGATATTTACGGACAAAATATACGGGTTTTCCTGTTGGCCCGGATGCGGGGTGAACGTAAATTCAACGATATCGGGGAATTGAAGGAACAATTGATCCGGGACCGCATGCACGTTCGGGAGCTTTTGTCCGGCAAGCTTCCGGCGTTGTGAAGCCGGGGTGAAGCGAAGCCCCCCTGCGGGAAGGGGGACTGTCTTCCGGGGATCAGAACCGGTATTGTATCATGGCATTGATCCGGTTGGCGTTGCCGTAATGCTTGTCGAAATTGTTCCGGCGTCCGTATTCATATTCTATGCCCGTCGTACCGAATTCGGTGAAGTTCCACAGTAAGTTGACAGCGGCATACTGCGTATATTTATAATCTGTTGCGGCTAAGGTGCTTTGATTTTCCATCCGGGTATAACTGTAAATGAGCGAAGAATAGAGCTTGGGATTCCAGTTGTGCTGGATGGCTCCGAATACGCCCCACATGGCGGGAGCTTCCAGTTTGCCGCGGGCGCCTGCTTTCGGAATCAGGTCATATCCCAGCGCCCCAAGGTCCTGAATGTAGTTGGCGATGGCTTTACCGTAAACTCCCTGAAAGAAGAAGATATTGTCCGGGTGTAAATAAATTTTGCCGCTACCTGTGACACCCCAGCCTGTCCGGATTTTATCCTTGCGGGTAATGTCATTCTGGTAGCTGATGTTTCTCAGGATTGCCCCCGCCTGTATGTGGCTGCCGTTTGGCAGGCCATACCGGATGTTGAAAGGAATGTCCGGTATCTTCTGCCGGATGCTTCGGGTATAATCGCCTGTGGTGTAATTGGTTTCTGCATATTCCAGGGCGAGTGAGGCCTGCCATTTTTCATTGAACTGGCAGGTATAGCGGATCATCGGTTGCCGGATCTCGATGGCGCTGCCCGGACCTTCCTGGTCGATTGTCGTGGGTACGGAGGTCATGTCCCCGAACGTACTCCAGGCTTTACCCAGGGTGAATCCTTTGAACTGGACGAAGGCCTGTTGTAATTTGGGGGTGTTGTTCGGCCCTTCAAATTGCATTTCTATATAAGAGACCAATTTTCCTACATCGGTGTTGCCTACCAGTTTGAAAAACAATTCGGATTGTCCCAGTGTCATCCCGTAGCTCGGACTGGCCTGACGACCGTTGGGTTTGATCTGGGACGTGATGAATAAGTTGTAATTGGGCAAACCGTTAAAGTCGTATGCAGCGTTCATCTGCACACACCCTCCGATGCCGAAGATGAAATTTTTGTTGTCGTCGAAGAAGATGAAGCGGGGCGCTGCCGGGTCTTTGAATGCCAACGGAAAGGCCTCTTTCATCAGGGTGTAAAAATTGTGAATATCCCGGTCCTGCGACACCGATACCACATTGATTTTCTGGGCCTGCCCCTGGTTGCAAAAAGCAATGAACAGCACCGGAAGCAGCATAAAAGCGAATCTTTTTTTCATGGTTTTGACGGTTTAATTCTGGTTTAACCTTTTCGGATTGTCGTATATACGGAAAGTTCCGCCCGAAGTGATTCCTCGTATGTGATAAAGAATCTTAAAAAAGAAAAGATGGTCATGATTTGGACGGATAAGAATTTCGCCTTACATTGCGTTGTCAAAATAGATGATGATGAGAAAAATCGGTGTTTTTATAATCTTGGTTTTATTGTTAAATGGAGGGGCGCGGGCTGCGTCTCCGGTATTGAAGTTCAATGCCTCGGGTAAATTCAAAATCGTGCAGTTTACAGACGTTCATTTTGAATATGGCAATCCGGCTTCGGATGTTGCTTTGGAGCGGATGAAAGAAGTGCTGGATGCTGAAGTTCCTGATTTTGTCATTTTTACGGGAGATATCATTTACGGGCGTCCGGCAGATTCGGGCATGTCGGCCGTATTGCAGGTGGTGGCCGACCGGAAGATACCGTTTGGGATGGTTTTGGGCAATCATGACGATGAGCAGGGAATGTCCCGGGATGAACTGTTGAAAGTGATTCAGAAGGTGCCGTATAATCTGACAAGCAAGGCGGACGGAATCAGTGGCGTGACCAATTTTATCTTGCCGGTGAAATCTTCCGATGGAAGCCGGAATGCCTTGATTTTGTATTGTCTAGATTCGCATGCCTATTCTTCTGTCAAAGGCATTGAAGGATATGATTTTCTGAAACCGGATCAGATCGCATGGTATCAGAAAAACAGCAGGGAATTTGCTGCCGCAAACGGGGGGAGTCCGGTGCCCGCCCTGGCGTTTTTCCATATTCCCCTGCCTGAATACAACCAGGCGGCTGCCGATGAAAATGCGATCTTGGTGGGCACTCGTATGGAAAAAGCTTGTGCTCCGGTATTGAATACGGGTATGTTTGCCGCCATGAGGCAGCAAAAGGATGTAATCGCTGTGTTTGTCGGACACGATCACGACAATGATTATGTGGTCGATTGGAAAGGAATTTTATTGGGATACGGCCGGTATACCGGAGGCAATACCGTTTACAATGATTTGCCTAACGGCGCCAGAGTCATCGAAATGACCGAAGGCAAACGGAGTGTGGAAACCTGGGTGCGGCTGAAGAATGGCCAGGTGATCAACCGTCTTCTCTATCCCGCCGACTTTGTCAAAAAAGGAGACCCGAAATAATTCAATCAAGGAACCGTCCCCTCGGTTGATTAGTCGGGTACTTTCAGGCAATAGCCTTTGCCGTAGGAAGAGAGGATTTTAAAGGTATGGACGATGTAACAGGCTTTTTTTCATTCGGATAAAAATAAAGTGTACTGGGTAGAGATTCAAATTTTACGGACATTTGATCTTTGCGAATTTTACGAGCATTATTATGAGACAGATTAGGAAACTTAGCGAAAGTGCCATGTATCTTACAGGTACGGTTGTATTTTGGTTGGCAATTTTTCAGGGTGTGAATGTTTTGCATTTGAAAACAGAGAATATGTCGACCTCGGCTTGGGTTATAGGCCTTCTGGTATTTTTTATGTGTTTGGCTGCAGTAATGGATGTTGCCGAGGTTTTTTACAAGAAATGGGGTCGCCGATGCAAAAAACAAAATGAAACAGCAAGGAAGCTTGGGATAGATGTTATTATCGAGATGATTTTTGTGCTTTCTGTATTAGGGAATATGTTTTTTGTATAGAGGAAAACATTATTGCTTGAAAATGATCACAACTGAACTTCGGCATTTTTCAGATTGCAGACATATTTTCCGTCTATTACTTTTACATGGCTATAGAAACGATACAGCGCTACTCGGGTTTTCCCCATAGCAGTTGTATCGATACTGCTTCTTGACCGGGAATTTATAACTTTAGATAATTGGCCTATGTCGATATCCAGATAAGCGTTGAAGGTTGGGCATTACCAGAACCTGATTTCTCCGTGTTCAACTGTAAATATACGTTCTTCCACTCCGCCGGAGAGGTTTCTCAACCAATACAAAGCACCGGAAGGGACACCGGAAAAATCGATGAAAAAATCAGTCGCAATTTTACTTTCCAGGGACACCCACCCGTTCAAGTCATAATACAGCAGTTCATATTCATCGCCGGGATAAATGCCGTTGCCATCGCTGCGCGGCAGACAGACCACCCGGGAGAAGGCAACAGGTTTCCCGAAATCTATGATCACTTGTTTTGTTTGATGATCTACAGCAGTTAGAGGATCACCGTCCAGGCATTTTGTCCCTGCCTCGTCACTCGTTCCCCGGACCGATTGCCCGTCCCGGTCCCAAAACATGAGTTCGGCAATATTGACTACTGCCCTGGGATGGGCCACTCTCCAATACCGGTATTCCTTGGCTGGGGAAAGCGGCAGATCCATGTAATGACTTTCTCCCATCCGGATGTCAAAAACAGTATCCGGATGCTGAAATCCGGCTGTTTCGGAGGCTTCCATATAAACCCGGTCAAAAGAGCGGTCGAAAAATACCCGTTCGCCATAAGGGTATTTCCGGATTAAATGCAGGTGAATGAGTTGGGTGGTGTCGGGAATCAATTTATCCTGCCGCCCGTTTATTCTCAGAATAAAAGGATAATCGAGATCACGTCTTTGAGTCCCGTGGTAGTAAACCGGCAGATAAGCCAGATCCTTTCCCATCTCCCGGAATCTTACCTTTTTCCCTTTCACCTCACCGATGGCTATGGGGCGCCAGGACAGGTTATTGAATACGCACAGATAAGCATAATGCTGATGGCCCTGCAATTTTTCCCGGATGTTGACGGTGGCGTCTGCCGTATGAAAATAGTCTGCAGTGACGTCTTTGTTGAAGGGATTGGTGAAAAACTCCGGGATGCGTTCCCCTTTTGCCGGCTTCAGTTCCAGCTGCCGGGAAAAGGTTCTGCGGTATACCTTGGCCGCCCTGCTGTTCCAGGCTCCCTCGATGACCGTCTGTTTCCGGAAAGGAGAACAGATATGCGACCAATAATGATAACCGTTCCGGTTGGGATAACAAGGCAAAAAATCCAGAGTACCGGTAATTCCCAAGGCCCTGTACTCGAATTCTTTTCTGAGATAGAGGTCCCGGCAATCGATATACCGTCTTGAAAGTTCCGGTTGTTTTTCAAACTTAAATGTTTTGCCTGCTCTCAATACATCATATTTCAGGTCGTCATTGCTGTTCAGATCCGCCAGAACGTCCGGATGTATGCGGAACGAATCTCTCCAGAAATCCACCTCTTCATATTCCAGGCGGTAAGGCAGCAGATATTCCAGGAAAAGATCGAAGGGAAGATCACGGTTCCAGGGATATTTTTCCAATAAAACGAACGAAGCGTCGATGTGACGAATCAGGAATTCCGATGTCAGATGCTCTACGTCTTCTTTTCTTTCGGCAATGCTGCGGATGTCGTAATGGTTTCCGGCGCAGATATCCCATACTTTCCGTTCAAAATAAGAATATGCAGTATCCCGGCGTATGGCTTCCAATTCCGGACACACCAAAGTACAATGCCCCGGCATGTTCCCGATCAGAAAGCGGGCGGCCTTCAGTTTCAGACTGTCCGACTTTTGCCGGGAATAATGTTGAAGCACTTTTTCCAGTTCCCCGCGGTTTTCACCTGCCAGCCGTAATGCCCTTTCCACCTTGGCATCCCTGCCCTGACAAGCCATCAGCAGCAGGAAACAAAAACAAAGGTAAATTTTCATGCTTCGACGGTAAGTTTATCGGTCAGGGGGAGACGATTCCCCCGGACCGGTTATTCGGTGATTTTGCGAAGCAGGGTCTGCATATCGCACTTTTCTTTTAGAATGCCGGAAAGCTGACTGATGGCAATACGCTCCTGTTGCATGGTGTCGCGGTCGCGGATCGTGACGGCATTGTCCTCCAGGGTTTGATGGTCGATGGTGATGCAGAACGGCGTGCCGATGGCATCCTGACGGCGGTAGCGTTTGCCGATGGAGTCCTTTTCATCGTACTGGCAGTTGAAGTCGTATTTCAGCAGGTCCAGAATTTCCCGGGCTTTCTCCGGAAGACCGTCTTTTTTCACCAGAGGCATAACAGCCATTTTCACCGGAGCCAGCGCAGCCGGCAGACGTAATACCACACGGGAATCCTGTTTCCCGTCTTTGCTCAGATCCTCTTCGCAGTAGGCGGCGGACATCACTTGCAGGAACATCCGGTCCACACCGATGGAAGTTTCTATCACATAGGGAACATAGGATTCGTTCAGTTCGGTATCGAAATATTGTATCTTTTTACCGGAGAATTTCTGATGCTGCGATAAGTCGAAATCGGTACGCGAATGAATGCCTTCCACCTCCTTGAAGCCGAAGGGGAAGCGATATTCGATGTCGGTTGCGGCATTCGCATAGTGAGCCAGTTTTTCGTGATCATGGAACCGGTAGTTTTCCGCTCCGAATCCTAACAGTTGATGCCATTTCATCCGGGTTGCCTTCCATTTTCGGAACCAGTCGAGTTCCGAACCGGGCCGTACGAAGAACTGCATTTCCATCTGTTCGAATTCGCGCATCCGGAAGATAAACTGACGGGCTACAATTTCGTTGCGGAAGGCTTTCCCGATCTGAGCGATACCGAAAGGAATTTTCATGCGTCCGGTTTTCTGGACATTCAGGAAATTGACAAAAATGCCCTGTGCGGTTTCCGGCCGGAGATAGATTTTGCTGGCGCCTTCGGCCGTAGAACCCATTTCGGTGGCAAACATCAGGTTGAACTGACGGACCTCGGTCCAGTTGCAGGTCCCTGAAATCGGGCAGACGATTTTTTCATCCAGAATGATTTGGCGGACTTCGTTCAGGTCGTTGTCGTTCAAGGCCCGGGTCATCCTTTCGTGAAGGGCGTTCCGTTTGCGGGTATGCTCCAGGATCTGCGGATTCGTTTGCCGGAACAGCGCTTCGTCAAATTTCTCCCCGAAGCGTTTGCGGGCTTTTTCCACATCCTTTTCGATTTTCTCGTCATATTTGGCAATCTGATCTTCGATCAGAACGTCTGCGCGGTATCTTTTTTTGGAATCCTTGTTGTCGATCAGCGGGTCATTGAAAGCGTCCACGTGTCCGGAAGCCTTCCAGATGGTGGGGTGCATAAAGATGGCCGAATCGATACCTACAATATTTTCATGCAGCCGTACCATCGATTCCCACCAATAGCGTTTGATATTGTTTTTCAGTTCGACGCCGTACTGGCCGTAATCATATACGGCACCCAGACCGTCGTATATATCTGAGGATGGGAATACGAATCCGTATTCTTTACAATGGGCTACTAATTTTTTAAATACATCTTCCTGTGCCATAATCTTATAAAATGTTATTTCCTGTACAAAAGTAGCATATATAAAGGATTTATTTACTCGTTGTGTCCGATTTCTTTGATGGCCTGTGTCACATTGATGGCAAAATCCCCTATTTTTTCGCATTCCGAGAACATGTCATTGTAAAGAATGCCTGTCGGATAATCGTACCGTTTTTCTTCGATAGCCAGCAGATGTTCCTGTTTCAGGCAGGTACGGTAATCATTGATCGTCTTTTCCAGCTCCCAGGCTTTTTGGTCATCGACCTTTTCGTAATTCAGGGCCAGGTTGTGGCACATGGTGATCAGACAATCGGCAACCAGGCTGAACATGTGTTTGAGTTTCCCGTTCAATTCTTCCGGGAAAACGACATGTTGCTCATTCCTGCGGTTAATGGCTTTGGCTATGTTCAGCGCCGAGTCGGCAATACTTTCGATTTCGGACACGATTTTAAACATAGCCCGGATTCGCTGCGAATTTACGGTCGATAATTTGGATTCGGACACTTTGGTCAGGTAATTGGCTATTTCCACTTCTATCTTGTCGCTTTCGTCTTCCATGTTCACCAGCGTATCGAATATTTTATCGAATTCTTTGACCGGCAGCTCCAGTGTGCCGGAGACTTTAAGAAACATGTCGCAGGTGCTTTTGCCATAGAGTGTGATTTCTTCTTTGGCCTGGAACAGGGAGGCATCGGGTGTGGACAGCAAACCGATTTTGATGTGTTTCAGGGTGAAGGTATTTTCGTCTTGCTCGCGGGCCGGGATGATTTTGCTGACCAGACGGGCCAGTAATTTGGTGAACCAGATCAGTATGAGCAGATTGATGACATTGAACAGGGTATGAAACAGGGACAAGGCCATCGGTACGGCGTTGATGTCCGTAACGGGATTTCCTATACCCGCCCATATACTTAGTTTTTCAACCCAACCCAGGAATACCGGAAAAACGGACAATACCCAGATCACTCCGAATACATTGAACATGAAATGTGCAAAAGCGGCCCGTTTTGCCGTCGTATTGGCAACCATAGCAGCCAGGTTGGCGGTAATCGTGGTGCCTATATTTTCCCCGAGAATCATGGCTGCGGCGGTGTCGTAACCAATCCAGCCATTGGCGCACATGACCAGTGTCAGGGCCATGGTCGCCGAGGAAGACTGAAGTAAGATGGTCAGGACCGTACCGGCCAGCATGAACAGAAAGTAGGAGGCATATCCCATGTCGGTGTAGGCCTGCAGAAAAGTGAACATTTCCGGATTCTTATTCAAATCGGGCATGGCTTCCTTGAGAAATTCCAGACCGATAAAGAGCAGTCCGAATCCGATAATCAATTCCCCCCAGCTTTTGCGGGATCTCTTTTTGGAGAACAGCAAGGGCAGGCATAGCCCGATCAGGGGGAGAGAGATTTCGGCCATGCTCACCTTGAATCCGAGAATGGAGATCAGCCAGGCGGTGACCGTGGTTCCTACGTTGGCTCCCATAATGATGCCGATGGATTCCACCAGGCTGAGTAAACCGGCATTCACAAAGCTGACCACCATGACCGTGGTTGCCGAACTGCTCTGGATGATGGCGGTGATCAGTATGCCGGTGAGCACCCCTTTTACCCGGTTGGAAGTCATGGCCGACAGGATGCTCCGCATCCGCGTGCCGGCAACTTTTTGCAAGGCCTCGCTCATGAGTTTCATGCCGTAGAGGAAAACTCCGAGGGAGCCTGTCAGTTTCAGAATGTCAAAAATGCCGTAGTTCATAACGTATTAAAATGAGAAACGGGTTGGTGGGACGTTCCGTGACAAGGCACGGTATATTTAAATTTCCGGTTATTCATCATGACCTATTTCTTTGATAGCCTGAGTAACATTGATCGTGAAATCGCCGATCTTTTCACATTCGGAGAACATGTCGGAATAGATGATGCCCATGGAATAGTCGTACCGTTTTTCTTCAATCGCCAATAAATGCTCCTGCTTCAGGATGGTACGGTAGTCATTGATCGCTTGTTCTAATTCGTAGGCTTTTTTAGCGTTGACCTGAGTGTATTCCATGTTCAGGTTGATACACATGGTTATTATCGACTCGTCTACCAGAGAAAACATGTGTTTCAATTTGTTCGATAGCTCTTCGGGGAATGTGATGCCTTGTTCGTTTCTGCGGTAAATGGCTTTGGCAATATTTAATACCGAATCGGCAACACTTTCGATTTCAGAAACAATTTTGAACATGGCCCGAACCCGTTGGGAGTTTTCGGTGGAGAGTTTGGACTCCGACACTTTGGTCAGATAGTCGGCGATTTCCACTTCTACCTGATCGCTTTCGTCTTCCAGCAGTTGTAATTTATCGAATTCTTTTTCGTACTCGCCATGCGGTATGTCGAAGGCATGCACCATTTTATGGTACATTTCGAGCGTGTTCTGTCCGTATAGGGTGATTTCCTGTTTGGCCTGGAAAAGCGAAGCGTCGGGTGTAGACAACATGCCGATCTTGATGTGTTTTAATTTGAAGGAATCTTCTCCTGCTTTCGGAGGAATGAGCCGGGTGACGATTTTTGCCAGTATTTGGGTAAACCAGATCAGAATGCAGACATTGATGCCTTTGGCCAGCGTGTTAAAGAGCGACAACACCAATGGCATGGCGGCACTGATCGAAGCCAATACGCTTGCCCGAACCTCCGGAGAAAAAGCTTCGTTCAGTAAATGAGGGTCCGAATAAATAGGATTATAACGGGAAAGGTGGAGGGTGACGCAAAGGTCGCCGATAAAATGCAGGAAGGGGGTGAAAATGGTGAAGAGCCAGATCACGCCGAATACGTTAATGATAAAGTGGGCGAGGGCAGCCCTTTTCGCCTGGGCATTGGCAACGGCGGCGGCTAGGTTGGCGGTGATCGTCGTACCTATGTTTTCTCCCATAATCATAGCTGCTGCATCTTCATACCCGATCCAACCTTTGGAACAGATCACCAGCGTCAAGGCTACGGTGGCCGAGGAGGATTGGAAAATGGTGGTTAATATGGCTCCCATGAGCAGGAAGATCATCCAGGAGCGGAAACCGAGAAAGCTGATTTTTTGAATGAAATCGCCTGCACCGGGGTAATCATGTAAATTGGTCGGCATCGATTCCTGCAAAAAGCGGAGGGCCAGAAACAACAAGCCGAAGCCTACAAACATTTCACCCCAGTTTTTCTTGGAACGTTTCTTGGAAAATAACAGCGGGAGCGAACAGCCGATAATCGGAAGCGCCAGGTCGCTCATGCTGAATTTGCCGAGCCCCAGTACCGCAACAAGCCAGCTGGTGACAGTCGTGCCTACATTGGCACCCAGGATAACACCGATGGAACCCACTAAATCCATTAGGCCGGCGTTGACAAAACTTACCACCATGACTGTGGTGGCCGATGAACTCTGTATTAAAGCTGTAATGAAAACGCCGGTCAGTACACCCGTAACGCG
Organism: uncultured Odoribacter sp.; assembly: GCA_964564205.1. GTDB lineage: Bacteria > Bacteroidota > Bacteroidia > Bacteroidales > Marinifilaceae > Odoribacter. The sequence continues at coordinate 11,572 of CAZMAE010000143.1, forward strand.
GTTAGAAGTCATTGCCGTCAATATCTGACGCATTTTATTTCCGGCAAGTTTCTGGAGGGATTCACTCATCAGCTTCATTCCGTACAGAAAAACTCCGAGTGATCCAATGAGCTTTAAAAGCTCAAAGATTCCATAATCCATTTTAGCACATTTTAATGTTCAGAATTTGCGGCGGTAAAAATAGAAAACTCATCGAGATTACGAAAATATTACGAACTTATATTTTTAAGATCTTTAGGAAATAATTAAACAATACAAGGATGAGACCGGTTTTGACCGGTATGTTCCCCGACTTTGCCCGAAAAGGAAGACCTAATATTCCGAGCATTCATTATTGGATGTAAAAAATATTTACTATACTTTTATCAAAATTTCAAGTAGACAAGGATTTATTCTTAAAATTATCTGGCAAGGAATAGAATTAAAAAGATTACCTACGAGTAGTACCGGGTATTATGATACTAATTCTGGTCAGGGACAAATTACTAATATGTAAAAAGAATATTTATGTGGGGATTATAAAAAGTATACAGGTAACTAATCAAAAAGGGCTGTCTGCAAACGCAAACAGCCCTTTCGTTCAATAGCTTTTTATTACATCATTCCCGGCATACCTCCGCCCATGGCAGGAGCTGCAGGTTCATCTTTTTTCTCTTCAACCAGTACACATTCGGTGGTCAGGAACATTCCGGCGATGGAAGCAGCATTTTCCAAAGCTACACGGGCCACTTTCTTCGGATCGATCACGCCGGCTTTCTTCAGGTCTTCATAGACATCTTTCCGGGCATTGTATCCGAAATCGTCTTTGCCTTCACGTACTTTGTTCACAACAACGGCTCCTTCTACACCTGCGTTGAAAGCAATCTGGCGCAAGGGTTCTTCAATGGCACGTTTGATGATTTCGATACCGGTGGTTTCATCTTCGGTTTCGCCTTTCAGTCCTTCCAATGCTTCCTGAGCACGGATGTAAGCTACACCGCCTCCCGGTACGATACCTTCCTCACTGGCAGCGCGGGTGGCATGCAGTGCGTCGTCGATGCGGTCTTTCTTTTCTTTCATTTCTACTTCTGAAGCAGCACCTACGTACAGGACAGCTACGCCACCTGACAATTTGGCCAGACGTTCTTTCAGTTTTTCTTTATCGTAGTCGGAAGTAGAGTTTTCGATCAGTTTTTTGATCTGTTCGATTCTTTCCTTGATGAATTCTTTCTTACCGGCACCTTTTACAATCGTCGTGTTTTCTTTGTCAATCGTGATCTTGTCGGCCCGGCCCAGCATATCGATGGTCAGGTTTTCAAGTTTCATGCCTTTGTCTTCGGAAGCTACAACACCTCCGGTCAGGATAGCGATGTCTTCCAGCATTTCTTTCCGGCGGTCGCCGAATCCCGGAGCTTTTACGGCAGCGATTTTCAAAGAACCTCTCAGGCGGTTAACCACCAGCGTGGCCAGGGCTTCGCTTTCCACATCTTCGGCAATGATCAACAGGGCACGTCCGGACTGAGCCACCGGTTCCAGCACGGGAAGCAGTTCTTTCATAGAAGAAATCTTCTTGTCGTAGAGCAGGATATACGGATTTTCGAATTCGCAGATCATTTTTTCGCTGTCGGTAACGAAATACGGGGAGATGTAGCCGCGGTCAAATTGCATACCACCGACGGTCTTCACTTCGGTTTCGGTGCCTTTGGCTTCTTCTACAGTGATGACGCCTTCGATGCCCACTTTTTCCATGGCTTCGGCAATCAGGTTACCGATGGTTTCATCGCCATTGGCTGAAATACGGCCTACCTGACGGATCTTTTCGAAGTTGTTTCCCACTTCTTCTTTCTGGCCTTCGAGGTGTTTGACAACAGCTGCAACTGCTTTGTCGATACCTCTTTTCAGTTCCATCGGATTAGCACCGGCAGTAACGTTTTTCAAACCGACGTTGATGATGGATTGTGCCAGGATGGTAGCGGTGGTCGTACCGTCACCTGCATCGTCTCCGGTTTTGGAAGCCACTTCTTTCACCATCTGTGCACCGATATTGGCATACGGATCGGCTAATTCGATTTCTTTGGCTACGCTGACACCGTCTTTCGTGATATGAGGTGCTCCGAATTTCTTTTCGATGACTACATTCCGGCCTTTCGGTCCGAGGGTTACTTTTACTGCGTTTGCTAATTCATCCACCCCTTTTTTCATTAAATCGCGGGCTTCTACATTGAATTTTATTTCTTTTGCCATGATTAATCGGTTTTATAAATTTGTCAGGTTTTGTCTGCCTGAAAGAATTTTAAATGAATAATAGAAATTTGAAAATCTTGTCGGGATGCGGTTCATTACAGAATGGCCAATACATCGCTCTGATTCATCACCAGGTATTTTTTGTCGTCAATATGAACTTCTGTTCCGGAATATTTACCGAACAATACGGTATCACCTGCTTTTACTTCCATCGGTTCGTCGGCTTTTCCTTTACCGGTGGCAATTACTGTACCTTTTTGCGGTTTTTCCTGTGCAGTGTCGGGAATGATGATACCACCTTTTGTTACAGTTTCTGCTTCAACAGGCTCAACAATGATTTTGTTAAGTACGGTTCTGAGTGTCATAATGTTAAAATTTTAAGTTTATAATATTGTTTTTATTTTTCTGATCATTTGTAACGGTTCCACCACTTACAGCTCTTTAAACGTTGCCTGGGGGTGAAAGGTTACAACGCCCTAGTCTAATCACATTCTGTGCCAAAATAATGATAAAAAAGGATGAGAAAAGGAAGAAAGATACTAATTAGTTGAAAATTAGTATAAAATGGAAACTTCCATTTTCTTCTTCCGGACTGACATGCTGAAAATAAAAAATGTCAGTATGGCTGACATACTGACATTCTGTTCTGTTTGTAAGCAGACTCTTATTCTGCCGGAGTTTCTGTTCCTGCCGGAGCTTCTGTATTTTCTGCCGGAGTGGTTCCTTCGTTATTCACGCCCGGAAAAGTCGGAATGGCTTGTTGCTGTACGGGTTGGGAATTGAGTTGTTCCTCTATTGCCGACTGTACTCCGTTTTCACCTCTGGGAATGAAAAAGACGGCCACAACGCACAGGACCATCATGGCGCCTGCTAATGTCCAGGTTGCCTTTTCGAGAAAATCGGTTGTCTTTCTGACTCCCATGATTTGATTGGACGATGCAAAAGATGATGCCAGACCCCCTCCTTTAGAGTTCTGAACCAATACGATAAGTATCAATAAAAGGCAGAGAATGAATACCAAAACAGAGATTGCTGTGTACATAGTTATTCTTTATTATTAATGATCTGTTTAATTTTTTCTATTCGGTCTGCAAAGTAAACACTTTTTTCCGGATATTTCAAACTTAATTTTATATAAGTTGTGATGGCTTTTTCATAAAGATGTTGGCGGATATAGATTTTGGCCAGGGTTTCACTGAAAAGTTCTTCCTGAGCATACGGATTTTCCCGGGAGAGATCCCGGGTGTCCGGGCAATTGGTATCGATCTTGGGTATGGCCGGTTCTGTCTGGATGAATTGATCGATCAGTTCATCTTTTTTCTTTTTTTCTTTTTGTTCCGGAACGTTAGTCCGGTTTTCGGCGACAGTTGCAAGAGGGGCGTCGCTGATATCCTGAAGCTGATAGACGCTGCTTCGGATTTCCGGAGTGTCGAAGGTGTTGGCTGGCAAAACCGGTTCGGCTTCAGTGGAAAATGTGTCCTCATCCAGGTTTACCTCTATAACGAACGGAGAAGAAATTTGCGTTTCCTCCTCTTTTTCGGCTTCCGGCCGGACTGCCGGATCTGTAATCTGCCGGGAAATGTGCTCATCCTCTTTGTCCTGATCGAGGGTCGGGACGGGGAACGTTTCTTTTTCCGGACCATCATCGGCTGGAAGAGGAGAGCGACGGTCGGTCGGTCCGGTGGATTGTTGCTCTGCCGGAGTAATACATTCTCCGTCGGCCACGTCCGGAATGTCCGATAAAAGATCAGAAACGGACGTCATGTCGAAAGTAATCTGGCCGTTTAAATACCGGAAAAATTGCTTGTGATCCGTCAGATGGACGGTGCTTTTTTTCAGCTCGTTGCGGAAGCGGGCGCCTGCCTGCAGATAAAGGGCTTTTAAATAAATGATGCGTAAGGTTTGAAAATAGGGATAACGTCTCACGAGTTCTTCCAGTTCCCGCAAGTCATTGTTGTCCGCTTTTTCCGGATGACGTGTTAATTCTGTCAGTTTTTCACTTTTCACTTATTCTCCCTTCATTTTCTCCCCGGAGGGGAAAACGTTCATTGTTTACCAGTTGACAATGGCTTTATTATATATGTCGTCGATGATTTTTTCCAGGATTTCCTCGATCAGCGATTGTTCGATAGAGTCGAAATCGGCTTCTGTGGAATAGTCCGCATAATTCGAGAAAGAGGAATCGAAGTCGAAATTCTCTTCTTCGGCTTTGGTGTTTGTATACTTCACCCGGATTTCGATGGTGAGGCGGTTCGATGCCGCCACCTCATCTTTCTGGATGTCGATGGGGCGGGAATAATATTTGGTAATCTGGCCTTCGAAGCGGATGTCTCCGTTATTATCCGTCAACTGGCTGAGTCCGGTTTTCTGACGGATGTAGTTGGTCAGGTTTTCTGTGAACATCGAACTCAGATAAGGTACGACGAGCGGTGCCTTGTTGGGAAAATAGTCGACGGAAAAAGTCTTGATGTCCGGACTCAGGGAACCTCCTGTCATATTGTAGGTTACTTTGGCGATTTTGCAACTGTGGCAGCAGACCATCACCAGAAATAAAACGGATATAAATTTAATGTTTGACATATCAGGCAGAACTGTTATTTTTTAATTTTCACCTCTATCGTTCTTTTGTCGGTAAGAACGGTACTCGGCTGTCCGGAATCCGATCCGGATGACAAAAATAGCATTTTAAATGCTAAAAGTTTCCGGATCGTTCCTTTTTTTCTTGTTGAGGAAATGCTTTAACCCTCTTTCTTTGTTTGTCTTAGGTTTCCTTTCGGAGTGATCTGTACTGTTTTTAACTTTCCAGATGATATTCTTTCAGCTTCCGGTAAAGGGTGCGTTCTGATATACCCAAATCTTTGGCGGCGAGTTTGCGTTTGCCGTGATTTTTTTCCAAAGCTTTGAGTATTAACTCCTTTTCTTTCTCTTCGATTGAAAACGATTCTTCGATGATCGCTTCAGCTTCCTGTTCGGCAGAGGACGGGTAAATCTTGGCCGGAACGGTTGGAGAAGCTGCCACCGGGGAATTCTCGTACAGGTTGTGCAGTACGATGGAGGTTCCGGGATCCTGGATGGATTCTTTGGACGGTTCGTTTTGCATCAGATCGTAAACCAGCCGTTTCAGATCGTTCATGTCCTTTTTCATGTCGAAAAGGATTTTGTAAAGGATTTCTCTTTCCGAGGCGAAACTGGCATCCGAATGGTCATGATTGGCTGTGAGTGTCGGTAGCATCGGATCGGGGTCGGGGATATATTTCCGCAGGATCGGGGCATCTACCGAACGTTCCCGCTCGATGACCGAAATTTGTTCGGTGATGTTTTTCAGTTGCCTGATGTTGCCGGGCCAATGGTATTCCTGTAGGATCCGGACGGCGTCTTCTGTTAAACGGACCGTGGGCATCCGGTATTTTTCCGCAAAATCAGCGGCAAATTTGCGGAATAATAAAGGAATGTCCTCTTTGCGGTTGCGCAAGGGAGGGATGGTGATGGGAATGGTGTTTAGCCGGTAGTACAAATCCTCCCTGAATTTCCCGTTTTTGACGGCATCGGGGATATTCACATTGGTGGCTGCAATGACGCGTACGTTGGTCTTCTGGACCTTGGACGAGCCAACCCGGATGAATTCTCCGGTTTCCAGCACCCTGAGCAGACGGGCTTGTGTGGAAAGCGGCAATTCCCCCACTTCGTCCAGAAAGATGGTGCCGCCGTCGGTGACTTCGAAATAGCCTTTCCGGTCGGACACCGCGCCGGTAAAAGCTCCTTTTTCATGTCCGAAAAGTTCCGAATCGATGGTCCCCTCCGGGATAGCTCCGCAGTTTACGGCTATATATTGTGCATGTTTGCGGGTGCTGTAGGCATGTATGATCCGCGGGAAAATCTCTTTTCCCACACCGCTTTCTCCCGTGATTAAAACGGAGAGGTCCGTAGGTGCTACTTGTGTCGCTACATCGATGGCCCGGTTTAAGCCGGGATTGCTTCCGATAATTTCAAAACGTTGTTTGATGGCTTGAATATCTTCCATAGTGATGAATGATTCGAACGATTGATGCTGCAAAAATAGCAGTTTTGACTGACAAAAGTACATTGCCGCGGGAGAAATGCGGGAAGTCCGTTCCGGTAAATGTTAAAAATTTCAGGACTGATCCGATGCAGGGTCTCTGAAGGCAACAGGGCAAACAATGTGAATCATTTATTTTTTTTAATTGTTATTTTTACGAGAACAAGAGGAAAAGTATATGATAGAAATACCCGGTATCGCAGTAGTAAAGCGGCGCCTAGCGACATATGCTGGTGTCTATAGTTTCCCTTTGTATGTTTTTTGGGGGGATTTTATTTATAAGATCTATTGCATTTTAGAGTTAAATTCGTATTTTCGTTTCAAATATTAGATGATTATGAAAATAAGTAGTGGTATTTTTATTTTGTTACTGCTGGGTGCGACTTTTTCTTCATGTTTGCATGATAGCGTTTATGATCCTGAGCAGACCAAAGGTGATAAGGTCACCGATTTGAAGGTTCCTGCAGGATTTGATTGGGAAACATCCGACAATATTCGCTTTTCTGTTGTTTCCGCAATAAAGACGAAAGTGTCGGTATTTACAGATGCCGGATGCCAGAATCTGATTGCTACGTTGCCGGCTTCGGAGACGGGAACATTTTATAATTTGGAGGTAGGCAGAGAGGTGGAAAATTTATATGTTCAGTATCCTGCTGACGATGGTCGCGTGGGTGTCGTTTCTGCTTCATTGTTGAAATCGAAAAGTGTTCAGGAGGTGACTGTTAAATTACCGGAAGATGTGAACCCGAATAAAGACGGTGAAGAACACAAGGGTGTTATTTATTATCCCGGAAAAAAGAAATGGGGTTCTGTATTTTTCGAGGACATGTGGCCGAAGCTGGGAGATTATGATTTCAATGATGTTGCTGTTTGGTATCAAATCCGGAAGAACCTCAGCGATAAAAAGGAAAATAAGGTGGTGGCTATTGAGGTTTCTGTGAGATTGAACGCCTTGGGTGGATTGTGGCCTTATCAGCTGGGGTTGCAGCTTGAGGATCTGGAAGCTGATCGTATCAGGGTTGAATCTGATGAAACAGGAAGGGAAAGTGATGGGTATACAGTGAAAAATTCCGAAGGAAAGCCTGTGATTTTGTTTGATTGGCCCGGGAGAAAAGGAAGCTATGGCGGTAAATATTACAATACGGAAGAAGGTTTTACGGTTCCTTACGAAGAAATAGAAAAAAATGTGATTTCTTTTAAGATATATCCGAAGGAAGAAATTGAAGCGGGAAGTGTAGATATGTATTCTTTTAATTTCTTTATCCGCAATAATAACGGAATGGAGATTCATTTAAAAGGCTATGAGCCGACGGCTGATTTTAGGGAAGAATATCACAGGATTGTCTCGGAGAATGATAATTTGAATCCCGATTGTTATTATACTTCGAAGGATGGTTTTGTTTGGGGACTGAAAGTGCCGGACGGAATAAATCATGCCAAAGAGGAGATTGACTTCAGGAAGGCCTATCAGCATTTCGAAGAGTGGGTAACCTCTAACGGGGAGAAGTTTAAGAATTGGTTTGAAGATAATGAAGGACATGACAACCGGGTGAATGTTAAGAAAAATGAATAATCCGGATACGTGTTTTAGAGAATAGGGAAATCAGGGTAGCTTTTATGGTTGCCCTGATTTTTTCTTGCATCTCTTTTCGGAATACAGGTCGTCTTTTTGGGCAAATGCACTATCCTTGCGTGAGGTAAAAATATCTGTCAGTTTGTTATGGGGAGGCATACCGAAGTGCGTGACGTGAAGGTTTTGTTTGAAAATTCTTTCCGGGAGTTTTTTAAATCGTTGTGTTTTTACGCCATGAGTTTTGTGAAGGATGAGGAAGCCGCAAAAGATATTGTGCATGATGTTTTTCTGACGGTTCGGTCGCCGGTCTTCCGCTTTGTTGTGCATAAACGCCGGAGGGGGGGCCGGGGGGCGACAAGTGTACGCGATCGATTGGGTTCTTGTACGCGATCAATTGGAGTCTTGTACGCGATCGATTGGAGTCTTGTACGCGATCTGTTGGAGTCTTGTACGCGATTGGTTGGAGTCTTGTACGCGATTGGTTGGAGTCTTGTACGCGATCGATTGGGATCTTGTACGCGATGGCTTGGGATATTGTACGCGATGGTTTGGAGTATTGTTTCCGACAGCATCGGAGTATTGTTTGTGAAGCTGCCGGAAACGGGATTGCCGGAAAGCCGTAAGCTATCCGTGCCGTTGCTTATTTACTGCTCAGGCTGGAGGCAGGAGTAAACGTCGCTTTGTCGATCGCTTCC